>NZ_JBEGDJ010000086.1:0-10377 GCF_040191335.1 Nocardioides sp. YIM 152588
CAGGTTGCTCTGCGTGGTCGACAGGTTGCGGTAGGCGTTGATCGCCTCGATGTTCTGGCTGATGCGGAGACCCATGGTGTTCCCTCCTGGATGCAAGGTCTGGTTCTCGGGCGTCCCTCCCTGGACTCCCGTCGGTCTCCCTCATCGACTGCGCGGCGCGGTGGCTGAGCGATTCGGCACCGCTACTCCCGCGCGTACTCGCACGCGGCCGGTGGGAACGCGACCAGGGGCGCCTCCGCGACGCGGAGACGCCCCCGGGGCGTGACGGCTGGTGCCGGCTCAGCCGGCGACGTTGAGGCGAGCCGGGATGCTGCGGCGCAGCCCCTCGGCGTGCCGCGAGGCGACCGCGGCGAAGTAGGCCTCCCGGCGACGGTTGGCGACCCCGCCGGGCTTGCCGACCGGCGCCACGAGCGCCGGGTCGAGCGCGTGGTTGAGCCCGTCCTTGAGCAGCGCCAGCGCCTCGGCCCGCATCTGCGAGATCCGGGAGTCGGTGACGCCGAGCTCGGCGGCGATGTCGGCCATCGGCCGCTCCGCGAAGAAGTAGTCCTCCACCACCTTGCGCAGCCGGTCGGGCAGCTCGGCGATCGCCTCGCGCAGGTAGGTCAGCCGCTCGGCGTGCTCGTACATCTCCTCCGGCGAGGGCTCGGTGTGCGGCACCAGGTCCTCGATGGTGGTGGTGGTCGAGCCCTGCAGCGAGAGCACCTGGGCCCGGGCCACGTCGTCGTCGTTGGCGGTGACCTCGTCCGTCGACAGGCCCGCGGTCGCGGCGACCTCGTCCACCGTGGGGGTGCGGCCGAGCGCGCCGGCCAGGGCGGCGCGGGTCTCGGCGAGGTCGCGGGCGCGCCGCCGTACCGACCGGGAGGCCCAGTCGATGGAGCGCAGCTCGTCGAGGATGGCCCCGCGGATGCGGGTCGCGGCGTACCGGTCGAACGGCACAGCCCGGCTGGCGTCATAGGCCTGGGCGGCGAGCACCAGGGCGGTCAGTCCCGCCGAGGTCAGGTCGTCCCTGCTCACGTGGGAGGGGACACGCCCCATCGTCTCCCGGACGATGTGTCCGACGAGGGGCATGTGTTGGGTGATCAGTTCCTCCGCACCGTCGCGGTGGGCGGTGGGGAGGCTGTCCGAGTAAGCCGTCATGGCCGTCACACTGGTAACAGCGGGACCATGAGCGCCGGAATACGGGACGAACCGGGGCCTGAAAAAGCCTAAGACGGGACTGCGGTCCCGGGGGGTCCCAGAAGGGCATGGTCCGGTGGGGCCAGCAGGGGGTCATAACGGGTGGTCACCCGCCGTTGGCCGATCGACCGGCCGGTCGGCCGACCGATCGACGCAGTATGCACGGATCGATCGCCGTCGCCAACCCTCCCCGGGGGTCTCCGCGTGGCGCGTGCCGCACTGCCCCCGATCCCGGGGAGAACCGCTCAGATCGGCCGGGGATCGGGCGATGGTCTCTGCAACGAACCGCCGCGGGCCCGCGGGCGGGAGGACGGAGGAACACCCGGTGGACGAGCTGTCGCAGATCCTGTGGCGCGAACGTGAGCTCATGGAGCACCTTGCCTACAAGCTGGAGGTCGAGCGGCTGCTGCTCACCACCGGGCGCACCCAGTGGCTCGTCCGCGCGACCCGCGAGATCGAGGACGTGCTGACCACGATCCGCGAGACCGAGGTGCTCCGCGCCGCGGCGGCCGACGAGGTCGCCCTCGAGCTCGGCCTGCCCCCGAACCCGTCGCTGGCCGCGCTCGCCGAGGTGGCTCCGGAGCCGTGGCCGGCGATCCTCGCCGACCACCGCGACGCCCTGGTCACCATCGCGCGCGAGATCGCGGAGGTCTCCGAGGACGCCAAGGGTCTGCTCACCGCCGGGTACCGCTCGGCGCGCGAGACGCTGCTCGCCATCGGCGGCGGCGGTGCGGAGAGCTACGCCCCCGACGGCACCGCCGTGACCGACGCCCGGCGCAGCCGGCTGCTGGATCGGAGCCTGTGATGGTCGGCTCCTTCGGCTCGCTCAACACCGCGCTGACGGCCCTGCGCTACCAGCAGTCCGCGCTCGACGTCGCCAACAACAACATCGCGAACTCGACCACCACCGGCTACGCCCGCCGCACCATCGTCGGCGCCTCGCAGTCCACCTCCCAGGTGGCGATGTGGTCGCGCTACACCGGCTACGGCGACGGCGTCGCGGTCTCCGACGTACGGCGGATGGTCGACCCGCTGCTGGACGCACGGATGCGCCGCGAGCACGCCTCGCTCGCGAGCCTGCAGACGCAGGCCACCGTGCTCGCGCGGGTCGAGTCGGGGATCGGGGAGCCGGGGGAGAACGGCGTCGCGGCCGCCCTGGACACGTTCACCCAGTCCTGGCAGGACCTCGCCACCAACCCGGGCGGGGACGCCGCGCGCTACCAGGTGCTCGGCGCGGCCTCGTCGCTCGCGCAGGCGCTCAAGGCGCAGGTGGGCAACATCTCGGGCGAGGAGGCCGACCAGCGACTGCGCCTGGTCAGCGTCGTGGACCAGGTCAACAGCGCCGCGAAGGACCTGGCGGCCCTCAACCACACGATCCTCACCGGCTCGCAGAACGGCACCGACGTCGCCGTCCTCGAGGACCAGCGCGACCAGCTCGCGCTGCAGCTCGCCGACCTGACCGGCGCGGTGACCTCGGTCCGCGCCGACGGCCAGTACGACGTCTCCGTCGGTGGCGTGAGCCTGGTCAGCGGCCGCCAGGCCGGCTCCCTGGCGATCGCCTCCGGCGTCAACCCGGACGGCTCCGCCGACGGCGCGGCCATCACCTTCGCGGTCACCGACCCGGGCGGGACCACCACGGCGGTGTCGGGGCTCTCCGGCTCCGTCGGCGGCATCAACCAGCTGCTCAGCACGACGCTCCCGAACTACCGCGCGGGACTGGACGCCGTCGCGACCAGCCTCGCCGACGCGATCAACACCCAGCACGCGCTGGGCTTCGACCAGGCCGGGACGGCCGGCGGCGCCTTCTTCACCTACGACCCGACGAACCCGGCGGCGAGCCTCGCCGTGGCGATCACCGACCCCTCGCTGGTCGCCGCCGCCTCGATCGGCGGGTCCGCGACGCTGGACGGGGGCAATGCCGACGTGCTCAGCGACGCCACCGCGGCCGCCACGGAGGCGTACCAGCGGCTGGTCAACGGCTTCGGCACCCACGTCGCCGCCACCAACCGGCAGCTGGCGAACCAGGAGGCGCTGACCGGCTCGCTCGACACCGCCTGGGAGTCCCAGGCCGGCGTCAACCTCGACGAGGAGACGGTCAACATGCTCACCGCGCAGCGCGCCTACGAGGCCGCCGCCCGGCTGATGACCACGCTGGACGAGGTCCTCGACACCCTCATCAACCGCACCGGCGTGGTCGGTCGATGACCGCCACCCGCTCGATCACGACAGGAGTGCCGCGATGAGCGTCGGCCGGATCACCCAGCGGATGCTGAACACCTCGGGCCTGGCCTCGGTGCAGACCGGGCTCACCCGGCTGGGCAAGGTGCAGGAGCAGCTGACCACCGGGCGCATCCTCAACCGCCCGTCGGACAACCCGGCCGACACCACCGCGGCGATGCGGATCCGCACCGGGCTGGCCGATCAGGGCCAGTACGCGCGCAACGCGGCCGACGGCGTCGGCTGGATGACGCAGATCGACAGCACGCTGGACAGCGTGACCACCGCGCTGAGCCGCGCGCGCGAGCTCGCCGCGCAGGCGATCTCCGGCGCGCTCGGCCAGGCCTCGCTCGACGCGCTCGCCCAGGAGGTCGACGGCCTCCGCGCCAACACGGTCACCCTGGCCAACGCGACCTACCTGGACCGGCCGGTCTTCGGCGGGGTCACCGCCGGCGCGGCGGCGTACGACGACACCGGGGCCTACGTGGGCACCCCGGGCCAGGTGACCCGGCGGATCGCCGACGGCGTCAACCTCCGCGTCGACGTGGACGGCCGCACCGTCTTCGGCGACGGGACGGGGTCGGCCTTCGACGAGCTCGACGCCCTGTCCACCGCTCTCCGTGCGGGCGACACCGCGGGGGTGCAGACCGCCGCCGCCGCGCTCAAGACCCGGGTCGACACGGTCATCTCGGCGCGGACCGCGGCCGGTGTCACCTACGCCCGCCTGCAGAAGGCGGAGGTCGCGGCCGGCGACGCCGAGCTCTCGCTGACCACCACCCTGAGCTCGCTGGAGAACACGGACCTGGCGAAGGCGACGATGGACCTGCAGCTCCAGGAGGTCGCCTACCAGGCCTCGCTGGCCGCCACCGCGCGCGTGATGCAGCCGAGCCTCATCGACTTCCTGCGGTGACCCACCCGGATGGTTCAATGAACGGCATGCAGGTCACCGAGGAGATCCCGGTCATCGAGCTGGTCCACCCGCTGCCCGGCTTCCCCGAGGACCGCCGGTTCGCGCTGGTCCGCCTGGACGAGGACGGCGCGATCTTCGGCTTCCAGTCGCTGGACCACGCGGCGCCGCAGTTCGTCGTGGTGCCCCCGCACGCCTTCTTCCCCGACTACGCCCCCGAGGTCAGCGACAGCGTCGCCGCCGAGCTGGGGCTGACCGGCGCCGCGGACGCCCTGGTGCTGCTGCTGGTGCGCGCGGGCTCCTCGCTGGCCGACACCACCGTCAACCTGCGTGCGCCGCTCGTGGTCAACACGGCCACCCGGCGCGCGACCCAGGTGATCCTCGACGACACCGACCTCCCGCTGGCCGCCCCGCTGGGCGACTGAGAGCTGGTTGCTGTGTCCACCACCTCCTCGCCTTCCGGACGTACCGCCACGGTCGCCGGCGACAACCGATAGCCTCCCACCCGTGCTGGTCCTGTCGCGTCGCGTCGGTGAGAGCGTCGTCATCGGTGACGACGTGACCGTCACCGTGCTCGAGGTGCGCGGTGACGTCGTACGGATCGGCATCGACGCGCCCCGATCGGTGCGCGTCAACCGCGCCGAGCTGCTGCAGCAGGTGGCGGACGCCAACGCGGACGCCGCGTCCCCGTCGGCCGACGCCGTCGCCTCCCTCTCCAGCCTGGCGCAGGCGATGCGCGGCCGCACCGACTCCGCCTCGGAGTAGCGTCCCGCCGGGGCCGCGGTTGAGCCCCACTGCGCATATCACGTCCCACGCTTCTCAGAAGCACCAGCCTCCGGCCGATCAAGGCCTCGGAAACGGAGGCACACATGGACGACGACGCAGAGATCATCGCTGAGTTCCTGGTCGAGTCGTACGAGAACCTCGACCAGCTCGACCGGGACCTCGTGGAGCTCGAGCAGCAGCCGGGCTCGCGCGAGCTGCTGTCCAGCATCTTCCGGACGATCCACACGATCAAGGGCACCAGCGGC
Source organism: Nocardioides sp. YIM 152588 (assembly GCF_040191335.1). Classification (NCBI taxonomy): domain Bacteria; kingdom Bacillati; phylum Actinomycetota; class Actinomycetes; order Propionibacteriales; family Nocardioidaceae; genus Nocardioides; species Nocardioides sp. YIM 152588. The sequence goes on from NZ_JBEGDJ010000086.1 coordinate 5,332, forward strand.
TTCCTGGCGTTCGACCGGCTCGAGAGGCTGACCCACGTCGGCGAGACCCTCCTCGCGCGCCTGCGCGACGGGGCGCAGGTGATGACCCCGGCGATCGCCGAGGCCCTGCTCGCCATGGTCGACGTGACCCGCGCGCTGCTCGGCTCGATCGAGCAGACCTCGACCGACGCCGACACGGGGGTGGACGTCGACTCCGCCGTCGCCGCGATCGAGCGGCTGCTCGCGGGGGAGGAGCCCGCCGAGGAGCCGGTCGGGGAGCCTGTGGCCGAGCCGGTCGCGGAGGCGCCCGTCGAGGAGCCGGTCGAGGAGCCCGTGGCCGAGCCGGTCGCCGAGCCGGTCGCCGAGCCGGTCGCCGAGCCGGTCGCCGAGCCGGTCGCCGAGCCGGTCGCCGAGGTCGAGCAGGTGCCCGAGGCGCCCGTCCCCGCCGCGCCGGCCAAGGCGGCGCCGGAGGAGGACGACGTCGAGCGCCGTACGGTCGCCGACAACTCGATCCGCGTCGACGTCCACCTGCTCGACAACCTCGTCGACCTCGTCGGCGAGCTGGTGCTGACCCGCAACCAGATCCTCCAGGGGACCGACGCCAAGCAGGACGCCGCGCTGATGCGCGCCAGCCAGCGGCTCAACCTCGTCGCGAGCGAGCTGCAGGAGGCGGTGATGCGCACCCGCATGCAGCCGATCGGCCAGGTCTGGTCGAAGATGCCGCGGATCGTGCGCGACCTCTCCCGGCAGCTCGGCCGCGACGTGGAGCTGGTCATGGAGGGCCGCGACACCGAGCTGGACCGCAGCCTCCTGGAGGCGATCAGCGGCCCGCTCACGCACCTGGTCCGCAACGCGCTGGACCACGGCATCGAGCCGCCCGCCGACCGGGTCGCCGCCGGCAAGCCGGCCAAGGGGACGCTGCTGCTCCGCGCCTCGCACGAGTCCGGCCAGGTGATCGTCGAGATCACCGACGACGGCAAGGGCATCGACCCCGAGCGGATCGGCGAGGTCGCCGTCCAGCGCGGCGTCGTCACCCGCGACCAGCTGGCCCTGATGGACACCGGCGAGGTGCTCGGCCTGATCTTCCGGCCCGGCTTCTCGACCGCCTCGGAGATCACCAACGTCTCCGGACGCGGCGTCGGCATGGACGTCGTCCGCACCAACATCGAGCGGATCGGCGGCAGCGTCGACATCGCCAGCGAGGTCGGCCACGGCTCCACCATCCGGGTCCGGATCCCGCTCACCCTCGCCATCGTCCCCGCCCTCGTGGTGGAGGAGGACGGCGAGCGCTACGCCATCCCGCAGGCCAACCTCGTCGAGCTGGTGCGGCTGGAGGGCGAGGACGCGGAGCGCAACGTCGAGGTGCTCGCCGGTACGCCGGTGCTGCGCCTGCGCGGCGACCTGCTGCCGCTGGTCTCGCTGCCCCAGGCGCTCGGCCTGCCCGGGGCGGACGCGGCCGCCGTCGGTGAGACCGTCACGGTCGTGGTGGTCCAGGCCGACGCGCTGCGGTTCGGGCTCACCGTCGCCCAGGTGCACGACACCCAGGAGATCGTGGTCAAGCCGATCGGCCGGCAGCTGAAGGGCCTGCCGATGTACGCCGGCGCCACCATCCTCGGCGACGGCCGGGTCTCCCTGATCCTCGACGTCGCCGGGCTGGCCCGCGACAACAACGTGGAGAAGACCAGCCGTCGCGTCGACACCGAGCGTCGCAGCGAGGAGGAGGTCACGCCGGTGCTCGTGCTCCAGGCCGGGCCGAACCAGCGCGCCGCGATCCCGCTGCACGACGTCGCCCGCCTCGAGGAGCTCGACACCAGCAGGATCGAGCGGTCGGGCAGCCGGGAGGTCGCCCAGTACCGGGGCGGCATCCTGCCGCTGATGCACCTGGCGCCGATGCTCGGCTTCGACGACCCGGGCCTCGGCGCGGGCGGCACGATCACCGTCATCGTCCACGAGCACGCGGGCGACCTCGTCGGCCTGGTCATCGGCCGGGTGGTCGACGTCGCCGACGTCGTGCTCGCGCCGAGCCCGGTCGGTGCCCGCACCGGCGTGCTGGGCACGGCCGTGATCCACGACCACGTGACCGACCTGATCGACCTCGACGCGGTGCTCCGCGGCGAGGTGGTCGACCTGGCCACCGGGTTTTCCGGCCACGACACCGGGTTCTCGGGCCACGACACCGGGTTCTCGGACCACGACACCGAGCTGATGGACCTGGTCGCCGGCCTGGAGGCCGGCGCGGAGGCCGGGATGATGAACGGAGCCGCCCGATGAGCGAGGCGACCACGCTGCGGCGCGCCGCCGAGCAGCACTGCACCTTCTGGGTGGACGGCCTGCACTTCGGCGTCGACGTCCAGCACGTCCAGGAGGTGCTGCGCCAGCACCAGGTGACCGTCGTACCGCGCGCGGCGGAGTCCGTCCGCGGCGTGATCAACCTGCGCGGACAGATCGTCACGGCGGTCGACCTGCGCAGCCGGCTCAGCCTGCCGGGCCCGTCCGGCGACGCCGGTGAGCGGGGGACCGCGTCCATGAACGTGGTGGTCCGCAGCCACGGCGAGGCCGTGAGCCTCCTCGTCGACGACATCGGCGACGTGATCAACACCGGGGACCGGGCCCTGGAGCAGGCCCCCGCGACGCTGCCGACCAGCGTCCGCGACGTACTCCACGGGGTGGTCTCGCTGGAGGAGTCGATCCTCCTCGTTCTCGACCCCGACCTCGCAGCCGACGTGAGTGGTGACGCATGACGACCCTGATGCCCCCGCCCCCGAACCCGACCCAGCAGAAGGACAGCCCCGTGGCGACCATCCAGCAGCCCGCACCGCAGCGCCAGCTGCGCCACCTCAAGGTCCTGGCCGACCGCTCGGTCGGCGCGAAGATCTACATCATCGTCGCGATCTCGGCGATCGCCGGCGTCGCGCTGGTCGGCATGGCCGCACTCAGCCTGAAGCAGGCCGCGGACCGTGCCCAGCACCTCTCCGACGTCAGCGTGGTGGCCACCAACCGCCTGGCGGTCGTGCACGAGCAGGAGCTGCACGCCCGGATGCGGATGGCCGAGCACCTGATCGCCTCGCCGGAGCAGCGACCCACGCTGGAGGCCGACATGGCCGCCGACGAGGTCGACATCCAGGAGGCCTGGGCCGAGTACAAGGAGGTCACCGACACCACGGCCGCCTCCGAGGCCGACATCCAGGCGTTCGAGCAGGGCTGGGCCGAGTACGTCGAGCTCCGCGACACCGTGATGATCCCGGCCTCGAACGCCGCGGACCAGCAGACGCTGCAGCGCGCGTACGCCCGCGCCATGGAGAACATCCTGCCGCCGGCGGCGGACGCGCTGGACGACCTGGAGGCCTACGAGGTCCAGGCCGCGCTCGACACGGCCGACGCGAACGCCCACGCGATCAACCGTGCGATCGTCACGCTGTTCATCGCGCTGCTGGTGGCGGCGGTCTTCACCATCTGGCTGGCCACCCGCATCTCCCGCATGATCACCGTGCCGCTCCGCTCGGTCGCCGACGCCGCGACGGGTCTCTCCGAGTTCGACCTGAGCCGGTCGTCCCACGCGCCGCACGACGACGAGGTCGGCCGGATGGCGCAGGCCTTCGAGAACGCCCGCGCGATGTTCCGCGGGGCCGTCTCCGACGGCGCGGAGAAGGCCGAGGACGTCGCCCGCGCCGCGGCCGACCTGCTGGCCGTCGCTGAGCAGGTGTCGACAGCCTCCGAGGAGACCGCCGCGCAGTCGCAGGCCGTGTCGGCCGCGGCCGAGCAGGTCTCGGTGAACGTGCAGACCGTCGCGGCCGCGGCCGAGGAGATGGGTGCCTCCATCGCCGGGATCGCCCACAACGCGCAGGAGGCCGCCCGGGTCGGCGCGATCGCCGCGGAGCAGACGGCCGGCGTGCGGACCGCCATCGACAAGCTCGAGAGCGCCTCCACGCAGATCGGGTCGGCGGTCGAGTCGATCAACGCGATCGCCGAGCAGACCAAGCTGCTGGCGCTCAACGCGGCGATCGAGGCCGCCCGCGCCGGCGCCGCCGGCAAGGGCTTCGCCGTCGTGGCGACCGAGGTCAAGGACCTGGCGGGCGAGACCGCCGGGGCGACCACCGACATCGCGACCCGGATCCAGACGATCCAGGCCGAGGTGGCGAACGTGTCGTCGATCATCGGCCAGATCGTGGGGTCCATCAACGAGGTGACGGTCCACCAGTCCGACATCGCCTCGGCGGTCGAGCAGCAGACGACGACCACCCAGGAGATGACGATGAACATCGCCCAGGCGGCCGCCGGTTCGGCGGAGATCGCGGAGAACGTGGTCACCGTGGCCACCGCCGCGGAGCAGTCCTCGCAGGCCGCCGCGCAGACGCGCTCCTCGGCCGAGCAGCTCACCGCGGTCGCCGCGGTGATGCAGGAGGGCTACGCCCGCTTCACCCTGTGACCGATCGGCCGTGCCCGGGCCCCGCGGCCCGGGCACGGCCGACCCTTCACGTCCTTCCGTCCTCCCCGGACGTCCTCGCCGACGTCCCCGCTCCCAGGAGTAGGACCAGCAGATGACCAGCCAGCCGGCCAGCGGCGCGATCCGCGTCCTCGTCGTCGACGACTCCGCCCTGATCCGGCGCCTCGTCACCGGGATCCTCGACGAGGAGCCCGGGGTCGAGGTGATCGGTACGGCGCCCAACGGCCGGGTCGCGCTGGAGCGGATCGCCCAGCTCCGGCCCGACGTGGTCACCCTCGACATCGAGATGCCCGAGCTGGACGGCATCGCCACCGTCCGGGAGCTGCGGCGCACCGACCGGGCGACGCCGGTGATCATGTTCTCCACGCTCACCGAGCGCGGCGCGTCGGCCACGCTGGACGCCCTGGTGGCCGGTGCCGACGACTACGTGACCAAGCCGTCCGGGGCGGGCTCGCCCGCGGCGGCGAAGGACGTCGTCCGCGCCCAGCTGGTCGCCAAGGTGATCGCGTTCCACGGCTGGGGCACGCGCTGGATCGCGCCCCGCAGCCAGGCGTCCGTCGCCAGGACGAGGTGCCGCAGGGTCTGGGCCAGGGACCACTCGTCCTCGACATGGGCGTCGACCA
>NZ_JBEGDJ010000087.1:0-9272 GCF_040191335.1 Nocardioides sp. YIM 152588
GGCGCCGCGGCCGGTGCGGCGCCTCATGGACGCCCTCGACCAGCGCCCGGGCGCGCTCGCGGCCCTCGCGCACGGGGTGCTCTTCGGCCGCCTCGGTCCCTCCTCGGCGGCCTGCCGGTCGGTCGCCTCCTGTCGGCGCCGGGTGAGCTCGGCGACCTCGCGGGCGGGAGGTGGCTCCTTCAGCGGGCCGATGCCGCGCAGGGCGGCGTCGGCGAGGCTCGCCCACATGTTCGCCTCGGCGTACTGCCAGGCGTTGAACTCCACCACCTTGACGTACTGGAGGAAGCCCTCGCGCCGTCCTCGGCCCAGCCGCTGACGGACCTGGTGGAGCAGGAACGACTTCCCCGATCCCCAGTCCCCGAACAGCCCGACGGTGAGGGGAGGGGTGATCTCGGGCGAGGCCAGCAGCGCGGCGACGGCCTCGGCGTCCCGGTCGGTGTCCAGCAGGTCGGTCGCGTGCTCGGGCTGGTCGTTGTCGAAGCGCGGGTGGCGCCGCCCCGCGCCGGGGAGCAGGCCGATCGACCACACGAGCACCTCCCCGGCGACCCCGACCGCGATCCGCTCCCCGGACGGGTCGACCGCGAGGGCGGTGACCTCGGCCGCACCGATCGCGAGGTCGGCGAGCACCAGGCCCTCCCGCACGGCGGTCTCGAGGCCCGGGTCCGCCGCGGCGGACCCGGGCGCCGTGTCGAGGTCGCCGGCGATGGTCCGGACCTGGACGCCGGGGCCGCCCAGGGCGACGAGGTTGAAGGCGAGCGGCACCGCGAACGAGCTCTGCCGGGAGGTCCACCCGAGCAGTGGCGCCGCGTCGCTGGGCCAGGCGCTGGACGAGGGAAGCGTGTCGAACCGCGGCACGACGACGGCAGCCCGGTCCCGGAGGGCGACGATGCCACGTCCCCCCGGGTGCTCGACGCCCAGCAGCCGCGGCCCGTCGTCGGCGTGCTGCGCCAGGCTCGTCACCGGTCGGGGTGGGCCTCCCTCGGCGTCGACGGTCCACACGGCCTCCGCGTCCTGCAGCCACAGTGTCCGCCCGTCTCCGCTGACCGTGCCGCCGACCGGACCCCCGGTCGTCGTCCCGGCAGCCAGCTGGCGTTGGTCGCGCACGCCGTAGAGGCGGTAGCCGTCCTGCACCGCGAGCCCGACCACGTCCTCGCCCCGCCAGCCGACGGCCGTGGTGCCGGGCGCCAGCATGCCGATCCACCGGGGTCGCCCCTCGGCCAGGCGCACCGTCAGCGCCTCGGTGTCCGTCATCACCGCGATCGTGTCCGCGCGCTCGGACCAGGCGAGGCCGCGGATCCTCTCGCCGGTCGCGACCCGGACCTCCGGCGGCGCCCCGAGGGCCGCCGCGAGCAGCGGCTGCTCGACCGCCTCCCGTCGCCCTTGGTCGCTCAACGCGTCCCAGGCCAGCCGGACCGGCTCGTCGGGAGGGTGACCGGGCGTCCAGCGGGCGAGCAGGTCGCCGACGACCCCTGCGCCGACCAGCGGCCCGCCGACAGGGACGTCCAGGGCGAGGCCGAGCACCACGTGGCGCCCGGTCAGCCGGGTGACGCCGCGCCACCGGGCGAGCAGGCGCGCGAGGTGGCCGTCGGCGCTCCGCTCGACCCCGAGGGCCCCGAGGCCGTCGAGATCGCCGAGCAGGTTCGACGCCGCCGTGCCGAGGTAGGGCTGGGCGGAGGCCGGGCCGTGCCGTTCGAGCAGGAGCGCCACGAGCCTGCCGGCGGGCGCCGGCCCGTCGCCGAGGCGCCTCAGCGCCTCGCGTGTGGAGGTCGACAGCTCCGGGCCGCCCGCTCCGGGTTCCCGCGGGACCGTCGACATGGCATCACCCGGCTCCCGGCGAGGATCAGCCGCCGAGGGCGGCGTCGATCGCCTCCTTGATCGGCGTCGAGCCGCCGACCAGGTCCCACTGCCGTCCGGCGGTGCCGGGCTCCGCCAGCACCGCGGCCAGCACCGCGGCGACGTCGGCCCGCGGCACCTCGCCGCGCGGCACCGCCTCGCCCAGCGACACCAGGCCGGTGCCCGGGGAGTCGGTCAGCAGCCCCGGCCGCAGGATCGTCCAGTCCAGGCCGCTCTCGCGCAGCGCGACGTCGGCGTCCCGCTTCGCCTCGACGTAGGCCCGCCACACCGGCTCCGCGTCCTCCGGCACCGGCTGGTCGACGTTGATCGCCGAGACCTGCACGAAGCGGGCGATCCCCGCCGCGCGTGCCGCCGCGATGGACTTCAGTGAGCCCTCGAGGTCGACGGTGCGCTTGCGCTCGATGTTGCCGTCCGGGCCGCCGCCGGCCGCGAAGACCACGGCGCCGCACCGGGCGAAGGTCTCGGCGAAGACCTGTTCGTCGTCGTTCTCGATGTCGAGCAGGCGCACCTCGGCGCCGAGCGCCTCCAGCCGCTCGCGGTAGGAGTCGCGCCGCACCAGCGCGACCGGCTGGTGCCCGGCGCCGACCAGCAAGGGGTGCAGCAGGCGGGCGATCTTCCCGTGACCTCCGACGATGGCGATCCGCATGGCACCAACGTACGCCGCGACCGTGCGCGCGCCAGCCCCGCGACCCGGTACGTTCGGGCGCATGGTCTTCCGGCTGGTCCTCCGGCGGCACCCGGGGCCCGCCCGATGAGCCCGGTCGCCGCCGTCGCCACCGGAGGCACCCTGGTCTGGCTCGGGATGGTGCTCGCGATCTCGTTCCTGGAGGCGCCGCTGAAGTTCCGGGCCCCGGGCGTCACCCTGCAGCTCGGGCTCGGCATCGGGCGGCTGGTCTTCCGCGCCCTCAACGCGGCCGAGCTGGTGCTGGCCGCGACGGTCGTGCTCGCCGCGATCATCGCCGGCGTCGGGGCCGCCGCGGCGATCGCGGTGGGCGTGGCCGTCGTGCTCCTGCTCGCGCAGCTGGTGCTGATCCGGCCGACGCTGACCGCGCGCTCCGACGCGGTGCTGGAGGCCGCCCCCGGGACCGAGCCGCCCCGGTCCACCGCCCACTACTGGTACGTCGGCGCCGAGGTCGCCAAGGTCCTCGCCCTGCTCGTCGGCGGGGCGCTGCTGCTCACCGCCTGACTTTCGGGCGCCCGGGCACACTGGTCCGATGAGGGCTGGGGTGTTGAGGCCAGGGGTGATGAGGCCAGGGGTGATGAGGCCAGGGGCGACGAGAGCCGGGCGCGGGACCTGGGCGGCGGCGCTGCTCGTGGTGGCCGGCTGCTCGGCCGGGTCGTCCGGGGAGGGCCCCGGCGAGCCGGGCACGGGGGGCTCGGACGCCACCACCGCCACCCCGTCGGCGACGGCGGAGCCGACCCTGCCGGAGCCGACCCGATCGGCGTCGAAGCCGCCGACGCTCACCCCCGATCCGCCGCACCCGGTCTCGGTGCCCGCCCTCGCCGCGGCCGACCTGACCGGCGGCGGCCTGCGCCTCGGCGCGGTCCGCGAGCGGACCGCCGGCTACACGTCGTACGACGTGACGTTCCGCTCCACCACGCGCGGCGCGGGCAGCCCGCCGCTGACCATCAGCGGCGTGCTCAACGTCCCCGCCGGGAGCGGTCCGTTCCCCGCCGTCGTGCTCGCCCACGGCTACATCGACCCGACCGTCTACGTGCGCGGCCAGGGGATGACCCGGGAGCGCGGCTTCCTGGCCGACCGCGGGTACGTCGCCCTCCACGTCGACTACCGCAACCACGCCGAGTCGACCGACGACCCGCGCTCCGAGGCGGCGGTCCGGCTCGGCTACAGCGCGGACGTCGTCGCGGCCACCCGGGCGCTCGTCAGGTCCGAGGACGTGGCGGTCGACCCCGACCGGATCGCGCTGTTCGGCCGCTCGATGGGCAGCGGGGTGGTGCTCAAGGCGCTGGAGGCCGAGCCCGGCCTGGTCGCCGCCGGCGTGGTGTGGGCGTCGGTGTCCAGCCTGGAGGCGGAGAACTTCGAGCACTTCAACCTCTCCGACACCCCCGAGGCCGAGCTGCGGGCGCGGCTGAAGGGCATCGGGTTCCCCGACGAGGACCGCGCCTTCTGGCGTGGGGTGTCGTCCCGCCCGTACTTCGACCGGATCACCGAGCCGGTGCTGATGGCCCACGGCCGCGTCGACGAGACCTGCCCGCCCCGCTGGGCGACCGCGACCCACCGGGCGCTCGAGGCGGCCGGCGTCGACGCGACCCTCGAGTGGTACGACGACCAGCACGCCTTCGGGCCGGCGTTCGTCGCCGCGATGGAGCGCACCGTGCGGTTCCTGCGGGCCCGGATGCCCGCCTGACCTGCAGGGACCCGACGGGCGGTGGCCGCCCGCCCTTCACCTGCGGCTCGCCGCCGCGCCACCTGGCGCTGCTGGGCTGGCGGCATGAGATCCCCGCTGGTGATCGCGCACCGTGGTGCCTCCGGCTACCGCCCCGAGCACACCCTCCCGGGCTACCGCCTGGCGATCCAGATGGGGGCCGACGCCGTCGAGCCGGACCTGGTCTGCACCCGGGACGGGGTGCTCGTGGCCCGCCACGAGAACGAGATCAGCGGCACCACCGACATCGCCGACCGGCCCGACCTCGCCGACCGCCGCACCACCCGGACCGTCAACGGCCGGGAGGTCACCGGCTGGTTCACCGAGGACCTGACGCTGGCCGAGCTGCGCACGCTGCGCGCCAAGGAGCGGCTCCCCGGGATCCGCCCGGCGAACACGGTCTACGACGGCCGCTACCAGGTGCCGACGCTGGACGAGGTGATCGCGCTGGTCCAGCGGGAGTCGCGCCGCACCGGCCGCCGGATCGGGATCGTGCCGGAGATCAAGAACCCCACCCACTTCGCGTCGCTCGGGCTCCCCGTCGCCGAGCGGCTGCTGGCGACCCTGCGCCGGCACGGGCTGGACCACCCCGGTGCGCCGGTGCTGATCGAGTCGTTCGAGACGACGATCCTGCGCGAGCTGGCGACGATGACCCGGGTGCCGCTGGCCCAGCTCGTCGACGACGAGGAGGCGCCGTACGACCTGGTCGCCGCCGGCGCCGCCACCACCCACCGCGACCTGGTCACGCCCGCGGGGCTGGCGGAGATCGGCACCTACGCGAGCTGGGTCGCGCCGGCGAAGGACCTGGTGCTCCCGCGGGACGCGGCCGGCGCGATCGGCGCCCCGAGCACGGTGGTGGCCGACGCCCGCGCGGCCGGGCTGCGCGTGGTGGTCTGGACGTTGCGCCAGGAGAACCGCTACCTGCCGGCGAACCTGCGCGTCGGCTCCGACCCGGCCGCCCCGGGGGACCTCGCCGGCGAGGTGCGCGCGTTCCTCGCCGCCGGCGTCGACGCGCTCTTCGCCGACCAGCCCGACGTCGTACGACGGACCCGCGACGAGCGGGTCCGCCGGACCGCCACGGTGCGCGCCGCCGGCTAGCAGCGGGACCTCGGCCTACGCTTCCGCGCATGGACGACTGCGTCTTCTGCGCCATCGCGTCGGGGGAGGCCGCCGCGGACCTGGTGCTCGAGGGCGAGGACCTGGTCGCGTTCCTGGACCGGCGGCCGCTCTTCCGCGGGCACGTGCTCCTGGTGCCGCGCCGGCACGTGGTGACGCTGCCGGACCTGCCGGCCGGCCTGCGCGACGACTTCCTGGCCGCGGCGCAGCGGCTCTGCTCGGCGATGGTCACCGCGCTCGGCGCCCAGGGCAGCTTCGTGGCGGTCAACAACACGGTCAGCCAGTCGGTTCCGCACCTGCACCTGCACGTCGTGCCGCGGACGAAGGGGGATGGGCTGCGCGGGTTCTTCTGGCCGCGACGCACGTACGCCCCCGGGGAGTCCGCGGAGTACGCCGCTCGCCTGCGGGACGCCCTGGGCGCGTAGGCTGCGGCGCGGTCGAGACCACCACCACGTCGAAAGAGGGATCAGGAATGGGTCGATTCGCCGGACGGGTTGCCGTCATCACCGGTGCTGCGCGCGGGATCGGGTTCGGGACCGCCACGCGGTTCGCCGAGGAGGGCGCGTCCGTCGCGATCCTCGACCTCGACGAGTCCGCCGCCGCCGAGGCCGCCGCCAAGCTGCCCCTGGTCGACGGTGCGAAGGCGATCGGCGTGGGCGCCAACGTCGCCGACCCCGAGTCCGCCGAGGCCGCCGTCGAGCGCGTCGTCGCCGAGCTGGGCGGCATCCACGTCCTGGTCAACAACGCCGGCGTCACCCGCGACAACCTGCTCTTCAAGATGTCCGTCGAGGACTGGGACATGGTCATGAACGTGCACCTCAAGGGTGCCTTCCTGATGACCAAGGCCGCCCAGAAGCACTTCGTGGCGCAGAAGTACGGCAAGGTCGTCAACATCTCCTCGACCTCCGCCCTCGGCAACCGCGGCCAGGCGAACTACTCCGCCGCCAAGATGGGCATCCAGGGCTTCACCCGGACCCTCGGCATCGAGCTCGGCCCGTTCGGCATCAACGTCAACGCCGTCGCCCCCGGCTTCATCGCCACCGAGATGACCGACGCCACCGCCGCCCGCCTGAAGATGGACGTCGACGAGTTCCGCCGGCTCAGCGCCGAGGCGAACCCGGTCAAGCGGGTCGGCGAGCCCGCCGACATCGCCGCCGCGGTGACCTTCCTCTCCAGCGACGAGGGCTCCTACATCACCGGCCAGACGCTGTACGTCGACGGCGGCGCCACCCTCGGCTGACCCCGGGAAGCGCGAGTCGGCAGAAACTTTCTGCCGACTCGGCGCCGTCCGCCGCGAGTCGGCAGAAAGTCTCTGCCGACTCGCGCGAGATTTTGGCCAACGGCGACACGCCCGCGCAGACTGCGCGGGCGTTGTCGCGTCCAGGCCCACACTGGGAGGCGGCGGCGCCCGCACCGCCCCTGATCCGATCGGAGCCCCGCCCGTGAACTTCCGCCTCCGTGCCGCCGCGCCCGCGGCGCTGGTCGCCCTCAGCCTCTCCCTCGCCGCCTGCGGCGGCGACGACGCGGAGCCGGCCGCCAGTGAGGAGCCGTCGGCGACGCCGACGCCGGAGGCCGAGCCGGAGACCTGGCCGCTGACCGGCCTGGACGTCCCCACCGGCGAGAGCCCCGAGCTCGACCACCCCGTGATGGTGGTCAAGATGGACAACACCGGCTCCAGCGCGCCGCAGCGCGGCCTCAGCCACGCCGACCTGGTGGTGGAGGAGCTGGTCGAGGGCGGCGTCACCCGCCTCGCGGCGTTCTACTACTCCGACGTGCCCGGCGAGGTCGGCCCGGTCCGCTCGATGCGGGCCAGCGACATCGGCATCGTGGCTCCGGTCGACGCCACCGTGGTCACCAGCGGCGCCGCTGCGGTCACCTACGGCCGCCTCAAGGAGGCGGGCGTGACCTGGAAGACCGAGGGGTCGGCCGGGTTCTACCGCGCGTCGGACCGCTCCGCGCCGTACAACCTGATGGCCGACCTGTCGAAGGTCTCGAAGGCGCTCGAGGACGGCGAGACCGCCCGCCCGGACGACTACCTGCCGTGGGCCTCCGCCGACGACGCCACCGGCGGCAAGAAGGCCACCCGGATCGCGGCGGACTTCGGCTCGCACACCACCGAGTGGACCTTCAGCAAGAAGGACGGCTACGTCAACCAGAACTCCAACGCGCCCGCCGAGGACCAGTTCCCGGCCGACAGCGTGCTGGTGCTGCGGGTCGAGGTCGGCGACGCCGGCTACAAGGACCCGGCCGGCAACTTCGTGCCGGAGAGCAAGTTCGACAGCACCGGCCCCGCGCTGCTCTTCCACGGCGGCAAGGTCGTCAAGGGCACGTGGACCAAGGACGGCGCCGAGGCGCCGGTGACCCTGTCCACCGCCGGCGGCGACCTCACGGTGCCGGCCGGCCACGTGTGGATCGAGCTGGTCCCGGTCGACGGCGCGGGCGGCTCGGTCACGTTCTCCAAGTGACGCCCGTCTGACGCGATCAGCCCGACGCGATCAGGCGCCGTCGGTCTCCTCGGCCGGGTCGCCGCCGGCGGCCCGGCCGAAGCCGTCCGGCAGCTCGACCCCGGCCTCGACCAGGCCCTGCACGCCGGTGAGCAGGAACCCGATCGCGGCCTCCACCCGCCGCGCCGCGACCTCCGGGTCGGCGGCGGCCGCGACCGAGGCGCCGGCGGAGGAGAGCGCGCCGAAGAAGATCTGCGCGTAGGTCTGCACCATCGGCTCGTCGAGCTCCCAGCCCCCGGCGGTGAGGGTCGAGCGCACGATCTCGACGACGGTGGCGAAGGTCGACCGCTCCTCCTGCTCGCGGAACCGCTCGTACCCGAGCACCGCCGGTCCGTCCTGGACCACGATCCGGCGGTAGCGCGGCTCCTGGACCACCGCGAGGAAGGCCCGCAGCCCCTCGCGGGCCTTGTCCCACGGGTCGCGGTGGCCGCGCAGGGCCCGCTGGATCCGGTGTGCGGCCTCGTCCTCGACCCGCTCGAAGACGGCCTCGAAGATCGCCTGCTTGCCGGTGAAGTGGTGGTAGAGCGCGCCCTTGGTCACCCGGGCTCCGGCGACGACCGCGTCCAGCGAGGTCGCCGCGTAGCCGAGGGCGGTGAACAGGTCGTCGGCGGCGTCCACCAGGGCGCGCTTGGTCGAGGCGGAGTACGCCGCCCGACGGGACCCGCCGGTGATGGCGTCGGCCGCGGGGACCACCGGCGGCACCTTCGGCGCCCTCGGGACCTTCGGTACGAGCCGCGACACCGGTGTCTTCGCCACGCCGGTCAGCATAGGGGTGATCCCGGCGTCGCGTGATCCCCGTCACTGACGGTGCGTGGGCGGGATCACGGCCGCGACCCCGGGCCCATACCGACGGTCGGCGTCATACTCGGAGTACGGACAGATCCACGTCCCGACCAAGGAGACCCGGGCCATGAGCTGGAAGTCCTTCCACCGCCGCGGCGAGACCCTGCGCGCGGTCATCACCACCGCCGGCGTACGGCGCGACGGCGTCCTGCCGATGGACGTCGAGGGCGTCGCCGAGACGTTCCGCGACGAGCTGGACCTGCTCGCCGCGTGCCAGCTGAAGTGGCACACCCGCCTGTCGGGCCGGATCGAGCGCGTGCTCGCCGGGCAGCCGCTCGACCTGCCCGACGCGGTGGCCCTGGCCTGGAGCCAGACCGCCGAGGAGCTGGCCGGCGTGCGGATGATCCTCGACCGCTACCGCGCCGAGCCGACCGACGACGCGATGGCGCGCGCCATGGCCACGGCCACCGCCAAGGAGCACACCTTCCTCGCCGTGATGGCCGGCCGCTCGGGCCTGGACGCCCCGGCGGCGCGCAGGATCGGCGCCGCGATCGAGGAGCGGGCCCGGGGGCTGCGCCGCGGCGCCGCCATCGACCCCGTCGGCGATCCCGTCGGCGGGGCCGCCGCC
>NZ_JBEGDJ010000088.1:0-9184 GCF_040191335.1 Nocardioides sp. YIM 152588
GGGCGGCGCGGCGCGCTGCGTCGCGGCGCGCGGGGGTGCGGGCGACCTTCCGGGCGGGGCTGAGCGCCGACGACGGCGTGGCGGCGGCCGCGGAGACCTCGACCTCGGTCACCTCGACCTCGACCTCCGTCTCCACCACCGCGACGTCGGGCGCGGCGACCTCGCCCGTGTCGGCGTCGTCGGCAGCGACGACGCCGGCGGGCTCCGCTGCCGGCGCCGCCACCGACCCGGCCGGCGCCTCGGCCGGTGCCTCGACCGGTCGGCCCGTCGGCACCAGGGCGGTGGTCCGTGCGGAGACCGCGTCCCGCCGCGCCAGCACCCGGACCCGGTCCGAGATGTGCTCAACGGTGCGGGAGGCCGCGTCCTCCTCGTGGTGGCGGAGCGCCTTCGGTACCAGGTAGACGGCCCAGGCCACCGCAACGGCGACGAAGATCAGTGCGCTCACACGGGAGAGGTTAGGTTCGCTAGCGCAGAAGTGAACGCATGTCTACGGGCGTGTCACAGATTGACTCCTGTGACTCGTGCGATTTGACCGTCGTTCCGCCGCGATCGCCCGATCCGGGCGCCCGCGACGCGCCGCGGGCTCACTCCACCGCGGAGACGTCCCCACCCGAGGACTGCCAGCGCGCGAGCAGCCCGAGCGGCACCTCCTCCTTGGTGATCGCGAAGATCCGGTGGTCGCGCCACTCCCCGTCGATGTGCAGGAACCTCGGCGCGTAGCCGATCTCGCGGATCCCGAGCTTCTCCACCACCCGCAGCGAGTTCGTGTTCTCGGGCCGGATGCAGACCTCGACCCGGTGCAGGCCGACCGTGGTGAAGCAGTGGTCGATGACCATCGCCACCGCGCGCGGCATCACGCCGCGCCCCGCGAAACGCTGGTCGATCCAGTACCCGACCGACGCGAACTGCGCCGACCCGCGGACGATGTTGTTGACACTGACCTGGCCCGCGAAGACGCCGTCCACCTCGATCACGAACGGCAGGTTCGTGCCGCGGCGGGCGGCGGCCCGCAGCCGCCGCGCCAGCGACCGGAACGATGTCGGCCGCGCGTCACCGCCGGGCGGCACCGTCGCGTCCCACGGCGTCAGCCAGGCCAGGTTGCGCTGCCGGGCAGCCCGCCACGCGGCGCCGTCCGAGGCCTGGATCGGCCGCACGGTCACCACCGGGTCGCTGCCCGAGGTCAGCACGTTCGGCCACGCCTGGCCCGGCACCCGGGTGGTCATCCGACCCTCGGCCCACCGCTGCCCGGTCAATGGTCGCTCCCCACGACCTGCTCCACCGCGTGCACCAGCACGGGCTCCAGCACGGCGAGCGCGTCCTTCACGCCGCCGCGCGAGCCGGGCAGGTTGACCACCAGGCAGTCGCCGGCGACCCCGGCCAGCCCGCGCGAGAGCGCGGCGGTCGGCACGCCCTTGGCCACGCCCGCGGCGCGGATCGCCTCCGCCAGGCCCGGCACCTCGCGGTCCAGCAGCGGGCGGGTCACCTCGGGGGTCAGGTCGGTGGGGGTCAGCCCGGTGCCGCCGGTGGTCAGCACCACCCGCGCCCCGACGGCGACGGCGGCCGCGATCGCCTCGCCGACCGCCTCCCCGTCCGGCCGTACGACGGCAGGCCCGACCTCGAAACCGAGCCCGGCCAGCGCGGCGACGATGAGCGGACCGGTCGTGTCCTCGTAGACGCCGGCCGCCGCACGGTTCGACGCCACCACGACGGCCGCCGGCAACCCCGACGCGCCCGACGCGCCCGACGCGCCCGACGCGCCCGACGCGCCCGACGCGCCCGACGCGCCCGACGGGTCAGTCACGGGACCAGTCCCCCGACCGGCCCCCGGACTTGGTCTCGACCCGCACGTCGGTGATCACCGCGGCCTTGTCGACCGCCTTCACCATGTCCACCACCGTCAGCGCGGCCACCGTGACGGCGGTCAGCGCCTCCATCTCGACGCCGGTGCGGTCGGTGGTGCGGACCCCGGCGCTGATCTCGACGGCGTCGTCGGCGACCGTCAGGTCGACCGTGACGCCGGAGATCGCCAGCGGGTGGCACAGCGGCACCAGGTCCGGCGTCCGCTTCGCGCCCATGATCCCGGCGATGCGGGCCACCGCGAGCGCGTCGCCCTTCGGCACGCCCTCGCCGCGCAGCAGCGCGACCACCTCCGGCGAGACCAGCACCCGCCCCGAGGCCGTCGCGGTCCGCGCCGTCACGTCCTTCGCCGACACGTCGACCATCCGGGCCGCGCCACTGGCGTCCACGTGCGTCAACCGCCGCTCGCTCATCGGTCCTTCTCCATCACTGCCCCCGTGCCGGCGCCGCGCGCCGGATGCCTGCCGCGTCGCCGGCGCCCGCCGGGACGATCGCCCCGATCCTCGCACCCGCGGGCAGGTCCTCGCTGCCCGGTGGCACCACGAGGACCAGGTCCGCGCGGGCGAGCAGGCGCTGCGAGTGCCCCGCGTGGCCGGGCAGGACGAGCGCGCGCCCCTCGGCGTCGTACGTGCCCGGGAGGAGGAGCGTCCGGTCCGGCGACCGGCGGACCGGCGCCGCGACCTCGACCGGGACGTCGACGCCGGCCCGCACCGGGTCGGCGCCGGCGAGCAGCGCGAGGACGGGCCGCACGAAGCACTGGAAGGCCAGATAGGTGGCCGCCGGGGTGCCCGGCAGTGCGACCACGGGGACCCGGCGCGAGCCGCCGGACTCGACGACGAGGGAGCCGGCGCCCTGGGGGCGGCCCGGCCGCACCGCGACCGGGCCGAACCAGAACCCGTCGCGCCCGGACAGCGCCGCCTTGACCACGTCCCGGTCGCCCGCGGAGATGCCGCCGGTGGTGACCACCAGGTCGGCGTCGCGCACCGCCTGGTCCAGCGCGACCAGGAAGTCCTCGGGCTCGTCGCCGACCGGCCCGACGGCGCGGGCCTGGGCACCCAGCGCGCGGAGCTCGGCGACCAGGGCCACCGCGGTACTGTCGTGGACGGCACCGGCGGCGAGGCGGTCGGCCGGGGTGCCGGCCGGCACCAGCTCGGTGCCGGTGGTCAGCACCACCACCCGCGGCGCGGGACGGACCAGCACGTCGCCGACCCCGGTGGCGGCCAGCAGCCCGACCGTGCGCGGCGCGAGCACGGCGCCCGCGGCGGCCACCTCGTCGCCGGCCGCGACGTCCTCGCCGGCCCGGCGGATGTTCGCCCCCGCCGCCACGGGGCGCCCGACGAGGACGCGCCCGTGGACGCTCGTGGTCCACTCGAACGGCACCACGGCGTCGGCGCCGGGCGGCACCGGGGCGCCGGTCATGATCCGGATCGCGGTCCCGCGCTCGAGCGCGCCGGGGCCGGGTACGCCGGCGCCGATGGTCCCGGAGACCGGCAGCCCGGCGTCGGCCGCGGCCGGCGGTGCCAGGTCCGAGGCGTGCACGGCGAAGCCGTCCATCGCCGCGTGGTCGAAGCGCGGCAGCGCGACCGCGGCCACCACCGGCTCGGCCAGGCGTCGGCCGACCGCGTCGGCCGGCGGCGTCGCGACGGGCGCGAGGGGCGCCAGGTCCGCCAGCAGCGCGGCGCGGTGCTCCTCGACGGAGCGGGCCGGCGCGGGGAGGTCCACCCCTACGCGCCGAGGACCTCGCCGGCGGCGACCCGCTGGGCGCACTTGGCGGTCAGCTCGACGTCGCCGACCACCTGGACGCCGTGACCGAAGGTCCAGTCCCCCTCGATGCTGAAGGACGACGCCTTCTGCAGGGAGGGTGCACCCTCGGGGAACCGCTGGTCGAAGTCGCCGACCAGCTTGTAGTAGCTGGTGTCGAGGTCGATGAACGGCACGTCGCTGGCGACCTGGGTGAGCGCGAAGTCGGTGCCGATCTCGTAGACGTCCGAGCGCAGCACGAGCAGGTCGTTGGTCGTCTTGACCGGGATGAACCGGTCGCGGCCGACCTCGATCAGGCGCGCGCCCTCGAAGACCTCGATCGCGGCGCCCATCGCCGTCTCGATCTGCACCACCTCCGGCGTGGAGGAGTCGGCCGGGTCGAGGTGCTTGACGTTGCGGATCAGCGGCAGGCCGAGGATGCCCTCGCGCTGGTCCAGCGTCGCCTTCATCGCGTGCAGGTCGAACCAGAGGTTGTTGGTCGAGGTGAACCGGTGCCGGTCCAGGTCGGCCAGCGCGGCCTTGTCCTGGGGCAGCGTCTGCGCGGTCTCGCGGAGCACGATCCGGCCGTCGGCCTTGCGCCGGGCGAAGTGGCCGCCCTTGCGGTCGCTGGCGGTGCGGCGGACCGACTCGATCGCGAACGGCGCTCCGCTGGCCGCGAACCAGCCGGCGACCTTCGGGTCCGGGACGGCGCCCAGGTTGTCGGAGTTGGAGACGAAGACGTAGCGGTAGCCCTGCTCGATCAGCAGGTCCAGCGTCCCCGAGCCGCGCAGCGCCGTGTAGATGTCGCCGTGGCCGGGCGGACACCACTCCAGGTCCGGGTCGGCCGGGAAGCTCGCCGGCGCCAGGTTCGACGCGAGCAGCTTCGGCTCCTTGTTCTGCAGGAACTCCAGCGGCAGCCCCTCGACCCGCAGGTCCTCGTAGCGCGCCAGCGCGTGCAGCGTGTCGGAGGAGGTGCGGAACGAGTTCATCAGCAGCAGCGGCAGCGTGGCGTCGTACTCCTTGCGGAGCTGCAGCACCTGCCGCGCGATGATGTCGAGGAAGGAGAGGCCACGTCGCACGCACAGCAGCGACTTGGCGCGGTCCATGCCCATCGAGGTACCCAGGCCGCCGTTGAGCTTGATCACGACGGTCTTCTTGATCGCGTCGGCGGCGACATCGTCGGGGACCTCGACGTCGGCGAGGGCCTCCATGTCGACCGGCTCGATCGTGGACTCGGGGATCATCCCGGTCTCACCGTGCTCGAGCAGACGGTAATAGTGCGCGAAGGTCTCGATGGCGATCTCGTCCACCCCGGCCTCACGCATCTTCGCCCGAGCCTTGTCCAAGCCTGCGCTACCCATACCCACGATCGTAGGCTTGAAAGGTGTCGAGTCCACATTCGATGCCAGAACCCGACGACCAATCCACCGCCGACTCCCCAAATCAGGGGGTCCCGTCCACCGGTCCCGCGGCGTTGCGCGCCGCGAAGCGCGCGCTGCGCGACCGGATCCTCGCCGCGCGCGAGCGGCGCGACCTCCTGGACCACACCGCGTCCGCCGGCGGCTTCGCCGACGGCGCCTACCGAGCGCCCGAGCTGCAGCGGGCCACCACGGTGGCCTGCTACGTCGCGATCGGCTCCGAGCCCGGCACGGGACCGCTGCTGGAGCGGCTGCGCCGCGACGGGAAGCGGGTGCTGCTGCCGGTCCTCAAGGCCGACAACGACCTCGACTGGGCCGAGTACGACGGCCCGGAGTCCCTCGGGTACGGCCGGTTCGGCCTCATGGAGCCGACCGGGCCCCGGCTCGGCGTCGACGCCATCGCCGAGGCCGACGCGGTGCTCGTGCCGGGCCTGGCGGTCTCCGAGCGGGGCTTCCGGCTCGGCCGCGGCGGCGGCTCCTACGACCGGGCGCTGGCCCGGGTGCCGGCCGACGCCTTCACCGCGGTGATCGTCAACCCCGAGGAGGTCGGCGCCGCGGTCCCGGTGGAGCCCCACGACCGGCCGGTCCGCGCGGCGGTCACCGTGAACGCGCTGCACCGCTACTGACGCAGCGCGAACAGGGGCTCAGGGCACGCCGAACAGGGGCTCGCGGCACGCCGAACAGGGGCTCGCGGCACGCCGAACAGGGGCTCAGGGCACGCCGAGCCGGTGGTTCGGCCGCGCCTGCCCCAACTGCCGGTTCAGCCTGCCCCAACTGCCGGTTCGGCCTGCCCCAACTACCGGTTCGGCCTGCCCCAACTGCCGGTTCGCGCTGCCCCAACTGCCGGTTCGCGCTAGTCGGCGGGGCGGAGCACCAGCGTCTCGTCGGTCGCCCGGACGACGTCCCCCTCGGAGAACGGCCAGGCGAGGTCCTCGCCCCTCGCCCACAGGTCGGTCTGGTCGGTGTAGTGCGGGTGGAAGGCGTGCCCCGAGACGCCGGTGAGGCTGATCCAGCGCGCGGCGTCGAGGTCGTCGAGCGGCACGATCATCCGCATCGACGGGGCGGAGGTGACGTCGTACCCCTCCGTGGCGTCCCAGCCGGTCGCGTCGACCACCGAGCCGCCGCCGGCGGCCTCCCACCCACCGCGGTTGAAGATCCGCTCCACCGCGCCGATCCCCGACTCCCCCAGCGTCGGCGAGCGCAGCTCGAGCTCGTGCAGCCGTCCCCAGGACCACTCGCCCGGGTCGGGCGACAGCAGCGCCGTCAGCTCGTCGCGCGCGGCGAGCTGGGCGGCGACGAGGATGTCGTTGCGGTCCTCGACGACGTCCTGGGTGGTCACGTCGTCCCACCACGGGTCGTGCCGGCGGGTGAGCAGCCCGGCGACGACGTCGAACCAGCGCGACCCGCCGTCGGGACGCAGCCCCACCGGCAGCTCGTCGTCGAACGTGGCCCGCAGCAGCTGCCGCCAGGCCGCGTTGAAGTACGCCGCGGCGGCACTGTCGGCGGGCTGGCGACCGTCCCAGCCGAGCAGGAGGTCCTGACCCTCCGCGTAGTAGCCCTCCGGGAGGCGCACGCCGAGCAGGTACGGCCGCAGCACCTGCGCCAGCGGGTTGAGGTCGTCGAGCTGGACGCGCCGCACGGCGGCCACGCCGAGGTCCGGCACGGCGTCGGCGAGCAGCCGCTCGATCCGCGCGGCCCGGTAGCCGCGGTCCCAGTCCTCGCCCAGCGGGTACGGGTAGCGGTCGGGGTCGACCGGCTGCTGGTTCGCGGCGACGATCATCCCCGAGGGCGGGTCCAGCACCCACGGCATCGCCGCCGCGGGCACCCGCCCGGCCCAGTCGTTGGCCGGGCGCCAGCCCGCGACCGGCGTCGAGCCGTCGTGCCCGGGCGCCCGCAGCGGGATCTCCCCGGCGGCCTGGTAGCCGATGTGGCCGTCGGTGTCGGCGTACAGGACGTTCTGGCCGGGCACGGCGAAGTCCTCGAGCGCCGCGCGGAACGACGCGAAGTCGCCGGCGACGTTCAGGTCGTACAGGGCGTCGGCCGTCGGGCGGGGGCGCAGGGCCGTCCAGGCGAGGGAGACCCCGGTGCTCCAGCGGGCACCGGAGCCGGCGGCGACCGCGCCGGCCGCGGTGGCGGCGGAGAGGAGGCCGCCCTCGGTGAGGTCGATCCGCTCCGAGACGCGGTCGAGGGCGACCAGGTCCGAGAGCAGCGGGCCGTGCCGGGTGGCGCGGACCGTGAGGTCGACGGGGTCGCCGCCGCGGACCTTGATCCGCTCGACGCGCGTCCGCAGCCGGCGGCGCCGGTCGCCGTACCGCCAGTGGTCGCCGTCGATGCGCTCCACGTAGAGGTCGCTGACGTCGGCGCCCAGGTTGGTCAGGCCCCAGGCGATGTCCGCGTTGTGCCCGATCACCACCCCCGGCACGCCGGCGAACCCGAAACCGGCCACGTCGAACGGGCACTCGGCGCCGACGCTGCGGCAGTGCAGCCCGACCTGCGACCACGCCCCCGGCAGGGAGACGCCGAGGTGCGGGTCGTTGGCCAGGATCGGGGCGCCGGTGCTGGTGTGGTCGCCGTCGACGACCCAAGCGTTGCTGCCGATCCCGTCCCCGTCGCCGAGCAGCGTCGGCGCCGCCGCCAGCACGTCCGCCGCGGCCGCCAGCGCCGCCGTGACGCCCGGTCCCGGCGGCGGGCGCAGCGTGCTGCTGGTCGCGTCGGCGCCGGGGTCGAAGACGCCGTCCACCACGGCACCCTGGCGCACGATCGGCGGATGGGCCTCCGCGTCGTACGGCGGGTAGAGGTCGGCCGCCCGGTCCGAGCCGACGAGGGCGACCGAGACCGCGCGGGCCGCCTCGTCGTCCACGTTGGCGCGCAGGTCCCAGGCCATCGCCTTGAGCCAGGCGATCGAGTCGACGGCGGTCCACCGCGCGGGCCGGTAGTCGAGCCCGGCGAGATCCAGCAGCGCGTACTCCAGCGACAGGTCGGCCAGCGACCGCTCGGCGAGGTAGGCGTTGACGCCCTCGGCGTAGGCGTCCAGCGCCGCGCGGGTGGCCGGGCGGAGCATGGTCAGCTCCCGCGCGGCGACGCGCCGCCAGCCGAGCGTGCGGACCACCAGGTCCCCCTCCAGCGCGGACTCCCCGAGCAGCTCGGCGAGCCGGCCGGCCGTCGCGTGCCGGCGCACGTCCATCTCGAAGAAGCGGTCCTGGGCGTGCACGTACCCCTGGGCGAACATCAGGTCGTGGGTGGTGTCGGCGTAGATCTGCGGGATCCCGTGGCCGTCGCGCAGCACCTCGACCTCGGCGTCGAGGCCGTCCAGCCGCAGGGCGCCGGCGGTCTGCGGCCAGGAGCTGCGGGCGATGCCGACGCCGGTCAGCGTCGCGGCGACCAGCACGACCACGAGCCCGACGACGCCATAGACGGTCCAGCGCAGGGACGGTGGGAGCCCGCGGAAGCCGCCGCGCGTCGGGCCGGCGCTGCCCCGGGGCGTCGTGCTCGTGCGGCCCTGGCCCGCGTCGGTCCCGCTCTCCATCGTGGCCGCCATTGTGCCGGGTCACCGGTCCGTGACGTAGGATTGGCAGTCGCAAGTCGCGAGTGCTAACCGCTCCGCCTGATCGTCCTCACCGGGAGTCGACCATGCCCACGTACCAGTACCGCTGCACCGAGTGCGGCCACTTCTTCGAGCAGGTCCAGAGCTTCTCCGACGACGCCCTGACCGAGTGCCCGGAGTGCCGTGGGCTGCTGCGCAAGGTGTTCAACGCGGTCGGCGTGGTCTTCAAGGGCTCCGGCTTCTACAAGACCGACAGCCGCAGCGGCTCGACGAGCACGGCCTCGTCGAGCTCCTCCAGCACCCCCGCGAGCACCGGGTCGGGCTCCGACTCCTCGTCCTCGACCTCCACCTCGACGACCTCGACCTCGTCCTCGTCGACCTCCACCGCCGCCACCGGCTCCTGACCCACCGGCCCCCGGCGGCCTGTGGACGGGCCGCCGCACCCCTGTCCGGGCTGACGCCCGCGACCTAGCGTCGCCGCATGCCTGGCACCTCGACCCCCGCGGGTCGCACCCCGGTCCTGCGCCGCGCGGGCGACGCCCTCGGCCGCGCGGTCCACCACGCCGGGGACGGACCCGGGCTCCCCCAGGGCTGAGGCGCCCGCGGGGGGCGAGAAACCCCAGGT
>NZ_JBEGDJ010000089.1:0-8907 GCF_040191335.1 Nocardioides sp. YIM 152588
GGGGCCGCCGCGCCCCGCCCCGGCGCGCGGACGCGCCGCGTCGGCGCGCGCTGGATCGTCGGGAGCTGGCCACCCGCCGACGCTATCGGGGGTCGGCGTCCAGGAACCGCTCCCGCACCGGCCGCCGCATGACCTTGCCGATCTGCGAGCGGGGCAGCTCGTCGAGCACCTCGACGCGGCGGGGCAGCGCGTAGCGGGGGAGCCGGGCCTCGGCGTGGGCGCGGACCTCGGCGAGGGTCGGCGCCGTCGTACCGGGCTCGAGGACCAGGGCGGCGAGCACCTCCTCGTCGCCCTCGCCGGTGGGCAGGCCGACCACGGCGGCGTCGGCGACGCCGGGCATGGTGCGCAGGTGGTCCTCGACCTGGGACGGGTAGACCTTGAACCCGCCGACGATGATCATCTCCTTGACCCGGTCGACCAGGGTGATCCAGCCGGTCGGGTCGACCTCGACGACGTCGCCGGTGTGCAGCCAGCCGTCGGGGTCGAGCTGGCGGGCGGTCTCGTCGTCCTGGTTCCAGTAGCCGGCGAAGACCTGTGGGCCGCGCACCAGCAGCTCGCCGCGGCGGCTGCCGTCCTCGCGCGGCTCGACCGCCGTGTCCGGGTGCTCGGGGTCGCGCACGTCGATGTCGGTGTTGGGGAACGGCACCCCCAGGGTGCCCGGACGCCGGTCCGGGGTGCAGGGGTTGCCCGCGGCGATCGGGGCGCACTCGGTCATCCCGTACCCCTCGACGAGGAGGCCGCCGGTCAGGGACTCCCACCGCTCCACGGTCGCCGCCGGGATCGGCATGGCGCCGGCGAACGCGAGCCGCACCGAGCGCAGGCTCGCCCGGGTCGGCTCCCCGGCGGCGTCCGCGGCGTCGGCGATGCGGTCGAGCATCGGGGCGACCGCGGGCAGGAAGGTCGCCGGCCGCCGCTTCTGGGCGGCCAGCACGGCGGCCGGGTCGAAGTTGGGGAAGATCACCAGGGTGGCGCCGATGTGGCCGGGGAGGTTGAGGCAGAAGGTCAGCCCGAAGGCGTGGAAGAACGGCAGGATGCCGTCGACGACCTCGGCGCCGGGGTCGAACCCAGCCCACGCCTGCCCGTGCGCGATGTTCGCGACCAGGTTGCGGTGGGTGAGCCGGGCCGCCTTGGGGGTGCCGGTGGTGCCGCCGGTGTACTGCAGCAGCGCCACGTCCGAGCCGGATCCCGGCGCCGCCGCGGCGACCGTCCGGGTGGTCCGCATCAGCGTGTGCCAGTCGGGTACGCCGGCCGGGACGTGGCCGCGCAGCGCCTCGCGCTTCTCGCGGGCGGCGCTCACCGGGAGGCGGAGCAGCAGCTGGCTGCGCCGGGGCAGGTCGCGCGCGATGTCGACGCTGACCACGTGGCGCAGGTCGGGCGCCCCGGCGGCGAGCACCCGCTGCACGGCCTTGTGCCAGACCAGCGCGTGGGTGGCGCGGGAGTCGGCGAGCAGGTGGGAGAGCTCCTCGGCCGTGTACGTCGGGTTGAGCTCGACCACGATCGCGCCGAGCCGCAGCACGGCGTGGTAGGCGACCAGGTGGGTCGGGCTGTTGGGCAGCACCAGGGCGACCCGGTCGCCGGGCGCGACGCCCAGGTCGGTCAGCACGCCCATCGCGCGCTCCATGGCGCGGTCGGCCTCGGCGTAGGTGAGCGTCGCGCCCATGAAGTCGGTCGCCACCCGGGACGGCCATCGCGCGGCGGCCCGCTGGAAGCCGGCGGTCACCGGCTCGTCCGGCACGTCGACCCGGTCGGTCACCCCCGCCGGGTAGTGGACGGTCCAGGGGCGGGCCGGGCTGTTCTGCACCGTCCCAATCTCTCACAGGGGGTCGGTGGGTCAGGCGACCAGCACCGGCCCCGGCGAGGTACGCCGCCGCCCGCGCCCGCCGGCACCGGGCCCCGTGGCGCCGAGCTCGGCCCAGGCGCCGGCGATCCGGCGTACCGCCTCGTGCAGGTCGTCGGGCGGGAGGGTGTAGATCAGCCGCAGGTGGCGGTTGAGGCCGCCGGCGGGGGCGAAGACCGGGCCGGGGGCGAGCATCACGCCGTGCCGCTCGGCGAGGTCGACCAGCGTCGTCGAGTCGCCGTGGGGCAGCCGGCACCACAGCGCCATCCCGCCGGTGGGCACCCGGAACGTCCACTCCGGCAGGTGCTCGCCGAGGGCCGCGACCAGGGCGTCGCGCTGGGCGCGCAGCCGGGCGCGGTTGGCGGCGATCAGCTCGTCGGCGCCGTCGGCGAGGATCCGGGCGAGCACCAGCTGCTCGAGCACGGGCGCGCCGAGGTCCAGGCCGATCCGGGCCAGGGTCAGCTCCTCGACCCGGTCGCGCGGGCTGCGGATCCAGCCGAGCCGCAGCCCGCCCCAGATGCTCTTGCTGGCGCTGCCCACGGTGATGGTGCGGGGGTCGAGGGCGGCGAACGGGGTCAGCGGCTCCTGGCCGTCGAGCCGCAGCGCCTGGTGCGCCTCGTCGACGACCGGCACGGTCCCGGCGGCCCGCAGCCGCTCGGCCAGGGCGCTCCGGTCCGCGGCCGGGAGCACCAGGCCGGTCGGGTTGTGGAAGTCCGGCATCAGGTACGCCGCCCGCGGCCGCTGCCGGGTCAGCACCGCGCCGACCGCGTCCAGGTCCCAGCCGTCGGGCTCCAGCGGCGCGACCGCGAGCCGGGCGCCGCCGGTGCGCAGCGCCTGGGTGGCGTTGGGGTAGGTGGGGGAGTCGATGAGGATCCGGTCCCGCGGCCCGGCGACGGCCGCGCCGACGACGGCGGTGGCGGCCAGGGCGCCGGGCGTGACGATGATCTGCTCGGGCACCGTGGGCAGCCCGCGGGCCTCGTAGGTGGCCGCGATCGCGGCCTGCAGCTCGGGCAGCCCGGCCGGGTAGTAGCCGCTGGTGCCCAGGTGCGCCGGCAGCTCCTCGACGGCCCGTTGGTAGTGCGCGGCGATGCCGGGCGGGGCGGTCGCGGCGGCGCAGACCAGGTCCAGGGTGCCGGCCCCGCCCGTGCCGGGGGTGAGCGCGCGGTCCCGGGCGCGGACCGGGCCGCCGGGCAGGCGGGTGAAGGTGCCCGCGCCCTGGCGGGCCTCGGCGTACCCGGTCTCGCGCAGCACCGCGTAGGCCCGGGTGACGGTGGTCCGGGAGACGCCGAGCGTTGCGGTCAGGTCGCGCTCGCTGGGCAGCCGGGTGCCGTAGCCGACCCGGCCGTCGCCGATCAGCTCGCGCAGGGCGTCGGCGAGGCCGACGTAGGCGGGGTCGCGGTCGAAGTCGCCGACGAGGTCGGCCAGGCGCCGGGCGGCGATGGTGTCGGTGGCCACCGGTCCAGTGAATCACGATTGGCTATTTGGCAGCAGTCCAATCGGCGCCACCATGGTGGCCATGGCGATCCTCACCCCCACCCCGTCGGCCCCCGCCCGGGCCGCGCTCGCCGACCTCGGCCCCCTCGAGCAGCTGCGTGCCGGCCGGCTCGCCCGCCGGGTGCCCCAGCTCCTCGTCGGGCTCGTCCTCTACGGCGTCAGCCTGGCCCTGATGGTGCGCAGCGCCACGGGCCTCGCTCCCTGGGACGTGCTCCACTCCGGCTTCATCCAGCACGTGCCGATCACGCTCGGCCAGGCCGTCGTCCTGTTCAGCTTCGTGGTCCTGGTGGCCTGGGTCCCGCTGCGGGAGAGGCCCGGCGTCGCGACGCTCGCGAACGCCGTCCTCGTCGGGCTCTCGGCCGACGCCACGATGGCGCTGCTCGCCGAGCCCGGCGCCCTCGCCGCCCGCGTCGCGCTGATGGCCGGTGGCATCGCGCTCTGCGCGCTCTCCACCGCGCTGTACATCGGCGCCCAGTTCGGCCGCGGTCCGCGGGACGGGCTCATGACCGGTCTGCACCGGCGTACCGGCCTCTCGATCCGGGCGGTGCGCACCGGCCTGGAGGCGGCCGTCGTGCTGATCGGCATCGCCCTCGGCGGCGCGATCGGCGTCGGCACGATCGTCTTCGCGCTCACGATCGGGCCGCTGACGCAGTGGATGCTCCCGTGGTGCCTGGTGGATCTCCCTGAGGCCGGCCCTGAAGTCGCCCCTGAACTCTGATCCACGGGCGCAACTTCGGGGGTGCGGCGTGGCCGGAGTGGATAGTCTCGCCGCATGACCACCGACGGTTCCCAGGCAGCCGCACCCGAGCCCTCCCCGCTCGCTCCGCCCGACCCCGTCGTCACCCTGACGGCGCCGGAGCCGCCGCCGCTGGTGGTCGAGACGCAGGCGCCCAAGATGGCGCCGCAGGTCCACCCCGAGATGGTGCCCGAGCTCGACGCGAAGGTCGACGGGTTCCTGGACGCCCTCGCGTCGTCGAAGGTCGGCAGCCCCGAGTTCTCCGCCCAGGCCGAGAACGTCCGCACCATGGGCGACGCCGACATCCGCAAGGCCGCCGAAACCTCGAACCGGATGCTCGACAAGCCGGTGAACGCGCTCAAGGAGGGCGGGATCGCGGAGGGCTCCAACGTCGGCAAGATCCTGATGGAGCTGCGCCGCACCGTCGAGGACCTCGACCCCGGCCAGGCCACCGGCGCGCGGAAGTGGTGGGAGAAGCTCCCCTGGAACGACAAGGTCGAGGACTACTTCCGCAAGTACCAGTCCTCGCAGAGCCAGCTCAACGGGATCCTGCACGCCCTGCGCAGCGGCCAGGACGAGCTGACCAAGGACAACGTCGCCCTCAACCTGGAGAAGACCAACCTCTGGGCCGTGATGGGCCGGCTCAACCAGTACATCTACGTCGCCGAGCGGCTCGACGCGAAGGTCTCCGCGCAGATCGCCGAGATGGAGCTGAGCAACCCCGAGGAGGCCAAGACGCTCTCCCAGGACGTGCTCTTCTACGTCCGGCAGAAGCACCAGGACCTGCTCACCCAGCTCGCCGTCTCGATCCAGGCCTACCTGGCGATCGACATCATCATCAAGAACAACGTCGAGCTCATCAAGGGCGTCGACCGGGCCACCACGACCACCATCTCGGCGCTGCGCACCGCGGTCATCGTGGCCCAGGCCCTGGGCAACCAGAAGCTCGTCCTGGACCAGATCACGGCGCTCAACACGACCACGTCCGACATGATCCAGCGCACCTCGGAGATGCTGCGCGACAACTCCGCCGCCATCCAGGAGCAGGCCGCGTCCTCGACGATCGGCATGGAGCAGCTGCAGGCCGCGTTCTCCAACATCTACGCGACCATGGACTCCATCGACGAGTTCAAGGTCAAGGCGCTGGACAACATGGCCACCACGATCGGCGTCCTCGAGGTCGAGGTCGAGAAGTCCCGCGGCTACCTGGAGCGGGTGCGCCGCCACGACGAGCGCAACGCCGCCGGCGCGCTGGACATCACCTGAGCCGCCGGGCGCGGACGGTCGAGCGGAACGAGGAGCGGTGGGGCTGAGGACGTGGTGGCGCCGGGTCCGGGGGGACGAGGACACCGGACCCCCGGATGACTACGTCGTGCCCGCGCCCCCGACCGAGCAGGACGTGCTCGCCGCGCTGAACCAGATCAACGCCACGCTCGCCGAGCAGAACGCGCCGCCGGTGGTCGTCTCCCGGGTGGTCCGCGTCGCCCGCACCATCCACCAGACGCTGCCGCGGCTGCGCGAGCTCGGGCTCGGCAGCGAGGAGGGGTACGCCGTCGTGGCGACCGCCACCGACTACCTGCCCGAGGCGCTCCAGGGCTACCTGCGGCTGCCGCGGGAGTGGGCCGACACCCGACCGATCGACGGGCAGAAGACCGCCCTGCTCGTCCTCATCGACCAGCTGGAGCTGCTCGCCGCCACCATGGACAAGATCCTCGACGCCGCCAACCGGGCCGACGCGCAGGCGCTGGTCGCGCACGGGCGCTTCCTGCAGGCCAGGTTCGGCCACCAGTCGGACGGCGGCGACCTGCGGCTGGAGGCACAGTGAGCCGCCGCGACCGGCGCCGCGGCCACGCGGCGGATCCGGTGACCGGCCTGAGCCGCGCCGTCGAGGCGCTGGTCGCCGTCGCCCGCACCGCCGGCGTCGACGCCGACCTCGCCCGGGCCGAGGGGGAGGCGCTGGCCGCCACCGTCGCCGAGCCCAACAAGGGCGCCTTCCTGGCGTGGTCCGAGGCCACCGGCCGCGGCGGCGGGGCCGTCGCGTTCTTCGACGCCGCGGTCTCCGGCCGCCGGTTCCGGGCCGGTCCGACGCCGACGATGGCGCTGATCCAGCTCGAGCACGCCGAGCACGGGCCGTCGTACGCCGCCGCGCTGGGCGACGTCGCGCTCGCGGCGAGCTCGCTGGGCGAGCCCGACCCGCGGTCGGTGAGCAACGCGGCGATGGCCACCGCGTCCCAGCTGCCCGGCAGCCCGCCGAGCCCGTTGCTCCCCGGCGGACTGATGCCACCGTTCACGCCGAGTCGGCAGAGAGTTCCTGCCGACTCGCGCCAGGACGGGGCCGCTCCCGGTGGGCCCGGCGGCCTCGGGGGCATCACGGGCGGGTTCGTGCCGCCGTACGTCGGCGGCCGCAGCGAGGTCCCCGGCGAGCGGGACGGCGCGGACCCGGCCGAGACGCCGACTCGGCAGAAAGTTTCTGCCGACTCGCGCCCCGACGGGGCCGAGCAGGCGTCAGTTCCTGCCGACTCGCGCACGGGGGAGGTCGAGGAGCCGGAGGAGGAGCCGCGCAGCGTCGAGGAGCTCCTGGCCGAGCTCGACGCGCTGATCGGCCTCACCACCGTCAAGGGCGAGATCCACCGGCAGGCCGCGGTGCTGCGGGTCGAGGGCCTGCGCAAGGCCGCCGGGCTGGAGACCCCGACCATCACCCGGCACCTGGTCTTCAACGGCAACCCCGGCACCGGCAAGACCACCGTGGCGCGCCTGGTCGCCGGCATCTACCGCGCGCTCGGGCTGCTCTCGCAGGGCCAGCTGGTCGAGGTGGACCGCTCCGAGCTGGTCGCGGGCTACCTGGGCCAGACCGCGGCCAAGACCGCCGAGGTGGTCGCCAGCGCGGAGGGCGGCGTGCTCTTCATCGACGAGGCCTACTCCCTCGCCGGCGACCAGTACGGCAAGGAGGCCATCGACACCCTCGTCAAGGAGATGGAGGACAAGCGCGACGACCTGGTCGTCATCGTCGCCGGCTACCCGCTGCCGATGGCCGTCTTCATCGGCGAGAACCCGGGGCTGGAGAGCCGCTTCCGGACCACGCTCGACTTCGTCGACTACACCGACGACGAGCTGGTCGCGATCTTCGAGAAGATGGCCGCCGGCGCCGACTACGACGCCGAGGACGACGTCCTGGACCGGCTCCGAGAGATCCTCGCCGACGTGGACCGCGGCCCGTCCTTCGGCAACGCACGCTTCGTCCGCAACCTGCTCGAGGCCGCCGTCGGCCACCACGCCTGGCGGCTGCGCGAGGTCGCCGAGCCCAGCGTGGCCGAGCTGCGCCGTCTCGAGCCGGACGACCTGCGCGGGCCCGAGCCCGACGAGGAGGACGGCGAGCCCGAGCAGCCGGAGGTGGTCGCCACCGTCGACCTGCTGCCCGACCCGGAGCCCGACCCGGAGCCCGACGGAGAGGACGCCCCGTGAGCCAGCCCGTCGCGGCCCCGCCCGCCCAGCAGCCCGTCCCGAACTCGTCGGCGGCCGACCCCGCCCGGACCGGCACGGCCGGCGCGCCCGCGGCGGACGACGTGCAGCCCTTCGTCGACACCCCCGTGCTGCTGGCCCGCTGGCAGGGCATCGGCACCGCCGCCGTGGTCGCGTTCGCCGTGGTCAGCGCGCTGCTGCAGATCCTCTCCTGGCGCTCCGACGGGCTGGCCGCGGACGACACCGAGCAGCTGGTCCGGGTGCAGGAGATCCAGTCCTCGCTGCTGCGCGCCGACGCCCTGTCCACCAACACCTACCTGGTCGCCGGCCTGGAGTCCGCCGCCCAGCGCCGCGAGTACGACGACGCGCTCGACGAGGTGCTGCGGCTCATCGCCGACGCGGCGGAGGCCCAGCCGGCCGACCGCGAGGCGCTGGCCGCGCTCAACGCCCAGGTCAACGACTACGCCACCGGGATCGCGCAGGCGCGGGTCAACAACCGCCTCGGCTACCCGGTCGGCGCGGCGTACCAGACCGAGGCCAGCGACGGGCTGCGCGACGGCGCGCTGCCGATCCTGGACAACCTGGTCGCCGCCAACTCCGACCGGGCCGAGGGTGCGATGGACGCCCACCACCCGGTGTGGCTGGCGCTGACCGGGATCGTTGCGCTCGCCGTGCTGTGGTGGCTCAACCGGCAGCTCGCCGCCACGTTCCGGCGCCGGTTCAACGTCGGCCTGGTCGCGGCCGGGGTGCTGGTGCTGGTGGTCACCGTGCTCACGGTGGCGCTGGCCTGGTTCGCCGACCGCGCCAACGACAGCCTGCGCGCCGGGGCCTTCGAGACCGCGGTGGACAGCTCCGCCGCGCGCACCGCGGCCAACGACGCCAAGGCCAACGAGAGCCTCCGGCTGATCAAGCGTGGGTCGGGCCAGGACGAGGAGGAGAGCTGGCGGGCCGCCGCGGCCGTCGTCGAGGAGGACGCGCCCGAGGACGTGCTCGACGAGTGGGACGCCTACGTCGAGCGGCACCGCGCGATCGTCCGCGCCGACAACAACAACGACTGGGAGGGCGCGGTGCGGCTGGCCACGACCGCCGGCGCCAAGGGATCGACCGCCCCGCTGGACGCGGTCGACCAGGCGCTCGAGGAGTCGGTGAGCTCGGCGGCCGCGCAGGCCGGCGACGACCTGCGCGGGGACCGCTGGCTCACGCTCGCGCTCGGCCTGCTGACCGCGCTGGCCGGAGCCGGTGCCGCGCTCGCCGTCGCGCGGGGCATCGGCGAGCGGCGCAAGGAGTTCGCATGAGCACCCCCCGCGCCAGCACCCGCCGCCGTACCGCCCGCGCCACCGCGGCCGCCGCGGCGCTCGCAGTCGGGGTCGGCCTGCTCGCC
>NZ_JBEGDJ010000090.1:0-8240 GCF_040191335.1 Nocardioides sp. YIM 152588
CTGCCGATCTTCCGCCAGATCAAGCCCCGGCGCCCGGTGATCAAGGCCGTCGACGGTCCCCGGCTCACCGGCCCCGCGGTGATCGCCGGCGCCCACCTTCGCCGGGCCGGGCGAGCGGCTGTGGGTGCTCGACGTCCCCTACGGCACGCAGGTCGACGGCGCCACGTGGCACCCGGCGGTGAGGACCCACCTCCACGTCGGGCGCGCGCTGCCCGCGCACCTCGCGCCGTACGCCCCGGGCCCGCACACGCTCGGTCGCTTCATCGAGAACACCCTCAACCCCGACGATCCGAGGCCGAACCCGGAGCCGACCGCCACCCTGGAGCCGCGGAGGATCCAGTTCGAGGCGGCCGACGCGATCGCGGAGCGCGCCGCGGCGGGCGGGCGGCAGTTCCTGCTGGCCGACGAGCCGGGCGTGGGCAAGACGATCTCCGCGGTCCTCGGGGCGACGGCCGTCGGCGACCTCCGCGGCGCGCGCCGGGTGCTGGTCGTCGCCGACCGGCCCGCCGCGATCACCATCGGCCACTGGTGCCGCACGATCACCGCGCTGGGCGACGGCGGGCTGGAGTGGGTCGTGATCACCTGGGACCGCCTGGAGAAGGTCACCGACCACGCGTGGGACGTGATCATCGCGGACGAGGCCCACGCGCTGCGCCGTACGACGACGAAGCGGTGGAAGCTCTGGGCGCGGATCTCGGGCCACGGGAAGCCGCACGACAAGGCGCCGTTCGTCATCGCTACGACCGCGACGCCCGGCCACACGCCGCTGGAGCTGCCGTACCTCGCCCCGGCCTACGCGCAGGTCCTCGGCGAGCCGATGCGGGAGTGGACCTCGGCCGGGCAGCCGGGAGCGACGTTCGCCGCCGCGCTCGATCGCCACGGCGTCGCGGTGGAGCAGGGGCGGTACGGCGCGACGTGGACCACGGACCCGGCGCGCCGCGCCGCGGACCTCAAGCTGGTGCGCGGCTGGCTGGCCGACGAGCGGCCACCGGCGATGCTGCACCGGGCCGCGCCGTGGGGTCCGGTGCCGATCTCCGGCATGCCGGTGGCGCTCACCCCGGCGGAGCGGGCGGCGTACGAGGCCGAGTGGGGCGAGTTCTGCCGCGAGATGGACCTCGCCCGGCGCGGCCGCAACGTCGCGAAGGGCCGGGCCGCGCTGCTCCGGTTCCGGCAGAAGGCCGGCCTGATCCGCGTCGACTCGACGGTCGCCTGGATCACGCAGCAGGTCGAGGCCGAGCGGCAGGTGGCGTGCTCGGTCGAGTTCGTCACGACCGCCGCCGACCCGATCACCGACCGGCTGCGCGACGCCGGCATCGAGGTCGCCACGATCTACGGCCGCGACCGGTTCGACACGGAGGCCGAGCGGCTCCGGTTCCAGACGGGTGCGGCGAAGGTCTGCGTCTTCACCACGGTCGCCTCGATCAGCCTGCACGCCGGCGAGACCCTCGCCGACGGCGGCCGGGCGAGCGGCGAGCCGCGGGTCGGGCTCTTCCACCAGGCCCGCTTCTCGGGCATCGCGGGGCGGCAGGTGACCGGCCGCACCCACCGCGACCACCAGGTCTCGCCGTGGCACATCGCGTACGCCGAGGGCACGGTCGAGGAGCAGGTCGGCAAGGTGATGGTGGAGCGGATCGCCGCTGCCTCCGACACGGTGGGCAGCGACACGACCGGCCTCGCCGACCTCGCCCAGCTCCTGGGCGCCGACTGGCTGCCCGCCGCGAGCCTGACCGACGACGGCGGCTGAGCTCGGTGGATCCGGGCTGAGAGGTCGCGAACGGGTCAGGCGGCCGTGACCAGCTCGACGGGGCAGCGCGGCCCGGGCGCCCTCGCCAGCCGCGCGTCGGCGGTGACCAGGGTCGTGGCGAGCGCCTCCGCCAGGGCGACGTAGGCGGCGTCGTAGACCGTGAGGTTGCTGCGCAGCTCCCAGCACCGGCCCAGCAGGCGCGCGGCGGGAGCCACGGTGAGCGGGAGATCGGCGAGGTCGGTCAGCGCCAGCTCCGCCCTGCGGAGGTCGAGGTGTCCTCCGCCGAGTCGTCCGCGCAGCACGGAGGCGACCTCCAGGTAGACCAGGTCGGGCGCAGCGAGATCCTCCCCGCGGAGGCGGTCCCGGGCCAGGTCGCCGTCGCGATGGTCGTCGGCCAGCGCGGCGGCCAGCACGCTGGCGTCAACGACCAGCACGCTCGGCCCTCAGCGTGTCAGCGGCGCTCGCGAGCGGCACCGTCCCGCCGGAGCGGCCACCGGCCCGAGCGAGGACCTCGTCGAGCGTGGGCTTGCTCGCGTCGGCGACGAGCCTGGCCAGCAGGTACTCCTGGAGCGACTGGCCGGCGGCGGCCGCGCGCTTCCGGAGCACGGCGTGGGCCTCCTCGGGCACGCCCTTGACCTGGATGTTCGGCATGGCTCCATTGTGGCTCCGCTGGCTCCAGGGTGCAACCAGGTCGGGCCGACGGCCGGCAGCGGTGCTGCGGCTCAGCCTTGCTCCACCGATTGTCGGCGTAGCGAGCGGCACCAGACGGGTGCGATGGCAAGGCGCCGGCGCGAAGGCGGTCTGGCTGCACCGTTGAGCGTCGGCAACGCAGCCAGCGCGCCCGTATGGGGCCGCGTAGTAGCCGAGAATCGGTGGATCAAGGCTCAGCCCTGCTCCGCCAGCCGCGCGAACGTCTCGGCCTCCACCTCGACCATCCCCCGGGCCTTGCGCCCGATGACCAGCTCGAGCACGCGGGCCAGCGGGCCCGCCCACTCCAGCGACAGCTCCAAGCGCGACCCCTCGCCGTCCGCCACCACGGTGTGGACGGCCGTGCTGCGGATCCCCGGGCTGCTGGAGACCCAGGTGAACCCGCGACCCTCCGCCCACTCGGTCACCTCCCAGACCGCCGTCGGCAGGCCCGGCTGACGGACCCGGAACCTGGAGCCGACCCGGGTCGCACCGGCGTCGAGCGGCCGCACCGAAGTGACGGTCGGGAGGCGGGCGCCCCAGTGCTCCACGGCGCTGGCGAGGCGCCACAGCCGGTCGGGGGGCGCCGAGGACGAGGCCGTCGCACGGATCATGGGCCCATCCTGCGCAGACGGAGCGGAGCGTGACCACCCGGTCACGGCCCCGGCTCCGACTCCGGTGGCGTCGACGCCGGGCGCGCTCAGGGCCGGGCGAACGACCACACGGGGATCGCCTCGACCTCCCCCGCCGTCATCCCGACCCGCTGGGCCAACGGGGTCAGCACGTCCTCGACGTAGGCCCGGCCCAGCTCCTCGGTGCGCCACACGTCGGCGATCTCGACGCCGTCGCCGGACGGGTAGGCGACGTGGGCCATCAGCCCGTCCGGTGGGCCGCCGGCCCCCAGCATCGCGTGCCCGACCAGCGTGTCGAGCTCGAGGAACCTCTCGCGGGTCGCGGGGGCCAGCGTGTACCGGATGACCACAGCCATACCCGGCATGCTGCCCCCAACCCCCGCGCCGGACAACGTGCGCTGCGCCCGCACCCGCTGCGGGCGCAGCGCACATCGGGGTCGCCGCCACCGACCGGAGCGCATGATGGGGGCATGGCGCGCGCGGTCGAGATCAGGGTGACGGGCGAGGTGCAGGGCGTGGCCTTCCGCGGGTACGCCGCGCGGGAGGCGGTCCGGCTGGAGCTGGTCGGCTGGGTGCGCAACGAGCTCGACGGCTCGGTGCTGGCGCACGTCGAGGGCCCGCCGGAGGCCGTGGAGGGCATGATCGCCTGGTGCCGGCACGGCTCGCCGTCCGCGCACGTCCGCGGCGTCGAGGTGCGGGACGTGCCGCCGAGCGGCGCCGCGGAGTTCCGCGTCGACTACTGACCGGCGGCATCACCCGACCTGGGCGGTGTTGCTCCGACCTCCTGCGCTGCCGCCGACGGACGTGGTATCCACGTCCCTCCGGCTCGGGACGGATGTCAGAGACGACACCGCAGGAAAGGTCATCGAGCCATGAAGCTCAGGAACATCGCCATCGCCGCCGCGACCGCCACCCTGGCCGTCACCGGTATCGCCGGCACCGCCAGCGCAGCCCCGACCACCACGCCGGGCCAGTCCAAGGCCAAGTACGACCAGGACGGCAACGGTGTCCCGGACGCCGGCGTCTACGTCACCGGGTCCTACAAGTCCTACTACGGCGAGGACGCCAACGGCGACTACTACTGGGACCTCGGCGACGGGCGCGTCTACAAGTCGGTGGAGACTCCGGACGACCTGGACCAGGCGACCCGGGTGGACTGCGACTACAAGAACACCTACCGGGCCGACTTCGGCAACGACCCGTTCATGGACCAGGGCTGGATCATCAACAACATCAACTGCTCCGACGGCACGGCGTACCACTTCCTGATCGTCAGCGACGAGGACCCGCGCTACACCGGCGACCCGGACAACGCCATCTGGGGCACCTGGGAGTACCACGTCAACGCCCAGTCGGGCAGCGGCAACCTCGCCAACCCGCGCCTGGCGGACCGCCTCCTCCCCTGACGCCGATCGGCGGGCGGCCCCGTTCGGACGGGGCCGTCACGCCGTCCGGCGTATGCCGGTGAGCACCACGGGCGCCTACGCTCCGAGCACCCGCGCCATCCCCACCGAGCGCGGCGCGCTCCCGGTGAACCCGTGCCGCTCGTAGAGCCGCCGCCCCGGCGGGTCGGCCATCAGCGACACGTAGGCGCCGGGCGGGGCGTCGCGACGGATCACGTCGAGCAGGTGGGTGAGCACGCGGTCGCCGAGGCCGCGGCGCTGGTGCTCCGGCAGGACCGCCATGTCGACGACGTGGAAGTACCAGCCGCCGTCGCCGATGAGGCGGCCCATCGCGACCGTCCGCCCGTCGTCGACGTGCACCACGTGGCAGGCGGCCCAACTGCCCGGCAGCGCCCGCTCGGCCTGGTCGGTCGTGCGCGGGGTCAGGCCGGCGGCGCGGCGCAGGTGCAGGTAGTCCTCGGTCGTCGGCGCGGAGGCCAGCAGGCGGTACTCGTCGCTCACCCCGCCAGCCTGACACCCCGGTACGACGCCCTCGCCCGTCACCGCGGGCGGCCGGCGCACCGCATGCAGGTCCGCGCGGCGGGCCGCGCCTCCAGCCGGCCCTCCCCGACGGGCCCGCCACACTCCTCGCACACGCCGTACGTTCCGGCCTCCAGCCGCCCGAGCGCGGCGTCGATCTCGGCGAGCTGGGCGTGGGCGAGCCGGACCAGCGCGGCGACCTGGGACCGCTCGAACGCGATCGTGGCGCCCTCCGGGTCGTGCTCGTCGTCGGCGTTGGTGTCCCGCGAGGCCGCGACGACGGCGCCGAAGTCGTCGGTCAGGTCGGCCAGGCGGGCCAGCGCCTGCTCGCGCTCGGCCTCGAGCCGCGCCCGGGTGTCCATGCCACCCATCCTCATGCCTCCCGGGTCGCCGTCCACGCCGTCGTCACAACCCGATTGGCCCCATTTCTCGCCGCAATGGGGCCAATCGGGTTGTGACGAGGGGCAGGAAGGCCGACGCGCAGGAGGGCCGACCCGCCCACGCCGCCAGCAGCGCCGAACCCGCCTCAGTCGAGCGAGAACGGCGGGTAGCGGTCGGTGAGCAGCAGGAACGCGTAGGCGTTGACCCGCATCGCCCACCGGCCGACGCCGACCACGTAGTCGAACAGGCCCGGCGGGAAGCGGCCGGTGAACAGGATCGCGAACCAGGCGAAGATCACCACGAAGAAGGCGCCGATCCCCAGGAAGAACAGCACGATGTAGTGCGGGATCGCGAGGAACCACTTCACCAGGGGCAGCCACCGGTTCAGGTCGCGCTCGACCTCGGGGTAGTCCAGGTCGAGGTGGACGCGCTGCTCCTCCACCGTCGAGGGGTACTCGTCGGTGAGCAGCACCGTGTAGGCGCCCACCCGGGTGCCGAACCGGTTGAGCTCGAGCGCGAAGTCGAACCACCAGCGCGGGTAGCGCTGCCGGAAGAGGATCATCAGCAGCGTCGCCAGGAAGAGCCCGGCGACGATGCCGCCGCTCGTCTGGGTGACCTCCCGGGCGCCGTTGGCGTAGACGGTGGTCGTGCTGCCGCCGGCGGTGAGGACGCCGTAGACGATGGCGATCGGGATCACCGTGAAGAGCCGGAAGAAGGCCGTCAGCCGGTTCCGGTCGGGGGTGTAGTCGACCTCGAGCCGGGCGGCGTACGCCGGGGGCGGGGGCGGCGGGTAAGGAGGCGGGACGGGAGCGGTCATGCTAGATCTCCTTCGCTCGACGGGACGGTCATTCGGGTGCTCAACGGTCGTTGCCGGACGATGCTGCCAGCCGGGCCAGGGTCACCGCCTGCACCATCGAGGCGATGACGGTGCCGAACGTCGCCACCCCGAGCAGCACGTAGGTCAGCGGCTCCCAGCCGGCCCACACCCCGGCGAAGTCGAACGGGAAGACCTGCCAGACCTGGAGCAGGACGACCAGGGAGACGAGGGTGGTGACCAGGTCGCCGGTCGCCTTCACGGCGGGGCCGTCACGGACGACGTAGACCGCGTTGGCGAGGATGCCGACCGCGATCGAGGCGTCGACGTACGGCAGGACCTCGGTGGTCTCCGGCGAGAGGAAGGGCACGGCGTCCCACCCCGGCCAGCCGTGGATCAGGAAGAGCACCACGAGGTTCACCACGATGGCGACGACGTAGCCGGCCCTCCGCGCGGTCTGCGCGGGGCGCGATCGGTGGGTTCGGTGGGTGGTGACGGCCATCTCGACCTCCCTAGACGCCTCCAGCCTCGCCCCCGGCGCGGCGGGCGGACAGGGGCGTTGGTGCCGCCCGGGAGGGACGTCCGTCAGTCGCCGCGCGACTCCTCGCGCAGCCGCGGCTCGGTGCGGTGCTCGGGGCGCAGGCCCTGCTTGTCGGCGTAGAAGGCACGGACCAGGTCCATGTCGGCGGCGACGTCGCCGGACGGGTGGAGGCTCGGCCCCATGCCGAGCGTCCGCGTCGGGCCGTCGATGAAGCCCAGCGCGATCGGCAGGCCCGTCTGCTGGGCGATCCGGTAGAAGCCGGGCTTCCAGTACTCCCCCGCGCCGCGCGTGCCCTCGGGGGCGATGGCGAGCAGGAACGACGGGTGCGACTCGGCCTCGCGCAGCAGGGTCCGGATCGTCTCCCCCGGGTTCTCCCGGTCCAGCGGGATGCCTCCGGTGCCCCGGAGGATCCAGCCGAGCGGCCCGCGGAAGAAGGTGTGCTTGATCAGCACCTGGGGACGTCGCGCGTTGGCCCACGCGATCAGGATCGTGGCCACCCAGTCCCAGTTGGACGTGTGCGGGGCGCCGACCAGGATGCCCTTCTCCGGGACCTCCCCGACCAGGCGCCACCGGGTCAGGCGGAGGACGGAGCGGGCCAGGGCGCGGCGTCCGCGCATCGGGGTGGGCCGAGAGGTGGGCATGCGCGCAATGTAGTCAATGCGGCCGGTGCCGCCGAGCGGCCCGTCGCTACGCCTCGACCACGGCCCGCCAGGAGGCGCCGATGCTCGCGGCCAGCGACTCCACCTCGGGCGTGCTCGCCGCGTCGGCGGTGATCCCGAAGACGAGGTTGTCGACGTAGCTGAGGATGCAGAAACCGATCCGCACGCGGTCGGCGATCGGCACCACCGGCAGCAGGTGCCGCACGGGCCGGCCGAGGCACGTCATCGGCGCCCGGGGGCCGGGCACGTTCGTCGTCACCGTCGCCACCTGCTGCTGCGGGAGCCGCAGCGCGGTGCGCATCCAGAACCGGAGGACCGGGAACGGCACCACGCCCGCGACGGCCTGCCAGGCGATCCCCGCCTCGGGCTCGTGGGCCGAGCGGAGCCGGGCCACCCGTTCGTGCGCCGCGCGGACGCGCTCGACCGGGTCGTCGACCTCGACCGGCAGCAGCGAGAGCATCAGGGTGACCTGGTTGTCGGGCATCCCCGCGGTGCCCGGCGACCGCGACGAGACGGGCAGCAGCGACCGCAGCGCGTGCGGGTCGGGCTGGTGTCCCCGGTCGAGCAGGAGCTCGCGCAGGCCACCGGCCACCGAGGCCAGCACGAGGTCGTTGAGCGTCACCCCGAGGGCGTGGCGGGCCGGCGCCGACTCGGAGATGCTCACCTCGGTCCACGCGTAGCGGCGGTCCCCGGCCAGCGGACCGAGCAGGCCCGAGCGGCTGACCGGCCACATCGACGCCCCGAGGGCGACCGTGCCGCGCGCCGTGGCCAGCGCCGTGGCCCCGAGGCCGCGCAGGGCGACCCCGGGGTGCTGCGCCGGATGCCGGACAACCTCCCGAAGCACATCGGCGTGATGCTGG
>NZ_JBEGDJ010000091.1:0-7956 GCF_040191335.1 Nocardioides sp. YIM 152588
ACGACCCCCACCAACCCGAGCCCACCCGCACCTTGCCCCGCCTCGTGTGCCCCACACCCCGCCATCCCGATGCCACAGGCACACGACCCCCACCAACCCGAGCCCACCCGCGCCTTGCCCCGCCTCGTGTGCCCCACACCCCGCCATCCCGATGCCACAGGCACACGACCCGCCTCACGCACACGACCCGCGCACGCGCAGCCCCGCCCCCTCACCCGCAGGCCCCCCTCACGCGCAGGCCCCGCCTCACGCGCAGACCCGCCGCCGCAGGACCGCCCAGCAGCCGAACCGCCCCGGTCGGCCGCCAGGATCAGCGAGCCCCGGCGCCGTCCAGCAGCCGCTCGAGCGCGTCCCGCCCCGGCAGGTCGGCGGGCTCGACCAGCCGCCCGGTGCGGACGTAGTAGAAGCCGGCGCGCACGCGGTCGACCGGCACCCCGCGCAGCTCGGCCCAGGCGACCCGGTAGACCGCGAGCTGGAGCGGGTCGGCGGTGGCCTGCGCGTTGGTCTTCCAGTCGACGAGCAGGAAGCCGGGGTCGCCCCCACCCACGGCCGGCTCGGCGTAGACCGCGTCGATCCGGCCGCGCACCACCTGCCCGCCGAGCACCAGCGCGAAGGGGGCCTCGACGGCCGCGGGCATCCGGTCCCCGAACGGGCCGGCGGTGAACCGGGCGACCAGCTCCTCGAGGTCGTGCTCGTCGTCGCGGGAGACCTCGGCGTCGCCCCGGCCGGAGAGCCGGTCCACCTCCAGCAGGCTCTGCTGCCCGAACCGGGTCTCCACCCAGGCGTGGAACCGGCTGCCGAAGCGGGCC
The DNA here is from genome assembly GCF_040191335.1 of Nocardioides sp. YIM 152588. Lineage (NCBI taxonomy): Bacteria > Bacillati > Actinomycetota > Actinomycetes > Propionibacteriales > Nocardioidaceae > Nocardioides > Nocardioides sp. YIM 152588. Next base: position 810 of record NZ_JBEGDJ010000091.1, read on the forward strand.
GCCGGCGACGGCTTGCGCGGCATCGGGCGGACCAGGTCGCGGGCGAACGCGTCGGGGTCCGAGCGCAGCCGGGCCAGGGCGGTCGTCGACAGGGCCGGCGGCAGCGGCACGGCCACCCGGGAGGCCGCGTCGCGGGCGTGGTGCTCGACCAGCAGCCGGTCGATCTCGTCGTCCCAGCCGGCCACCAGGTCGGCGTACTCGCCCAGGTCGGCATCGGGCGCCGCCGGGTCGACGCCGGCGACCACCTCGGCGGCGGCGATCCGGCGCAGGGCCTCCGCGGAGCGTTCGGTGACCGGCCAGACCACCGTCTCCCGCGAGGCGGTCGTCGGGTTCTCGGCGCCCTTGGGCGGCTGCTCCAGCCAGGCGTCGGGCTCCGCACCCCAGGCGGCGATCGCGTCGCGCACCTCGGCCTGGAACGGCGACGGCCCGACCGGCGTCTTGCGGCTCTCGGTCCACAGGTACGACGACACGTGGAGCACGTGGCGGGCCCGGGTCAGGGCGACGTAGGCGAGCCGCAGCTCCTCCTCGAGCTGGTGCCCGCGGGCCTCCTCCAGGAACGCCTTGTGGCCGGCGGCGGTCAGGTCGCGCCAGGACGGCAGGTCCTCCCAGTCGCCGCGCAGCGGGATCGGCAGCACCGCCTGGCCCGTCGTCCACGGCGTGCGCAGCGTCTTGTTGGGGAACTTCTCCAGGCACCAGCCGGGCAGGAAGACGACGTCGTACTCCAGGCCCTTGGCCCGGTGCACCGTGAGCAGCTTGACCGAGTCGCTCTCCGAGGGGGTGGCCACGTCGAGCCCCTCCCCCATCTCGTCCTCGGCCTCGAGCCACGCCAGGAGCGCCGGCAGGCTCTGCTGGCCGTCGACGGAGGTGAAGTCGGCGACGGCGCGGACGAAGTGGTCCAGGTTCTCCCGGCGCGCGGCGGCCGCGTCGCTGATCGAGGAGGCCAGCTCCACGTCGATGCCGGTCACGTCGATGATCCGCCGGACCAGGTCCAGCAGCGGCTCCCCCACGTGGGCGCGCAGCCGCCGCAGCTCGCCGTCCAGCAGTGCGAACCGCTCCCGGGCGGACGCCGCGTAGGCGAACTCCTCCGCGTCCCCGGGGTCGGCCAGGGCGTCGGTGAGCGCGGCCAGGTCGACCGGGTCGGCGCCCTCGACGGCACGCTCCAGGGTCTCGCTCAACCCGAGCTCCTCCTCGCGCGGCCCGGCGGCGCCGACGAGGTCGCGGGCCCGGCGGCCGAGCAGGGCGAGGTCGCGCGGCCCGATCGCCCACCGCGGCCCGGCCAGCAGCTGCAGCAGCGCGGCGTTCGCGGTCGGGTCGGCCAGCACCGTCAGGGTGGCCACCACCTCGGCCACCTCGGGCAGCCGGAGCAGGCCGTTGAGGCCGACGATCTCGACCGGTACGTCGGCGCGCGAGAGCGCGTCGAAGACGTCGGCCGCGTTGGCGTTGTCGCGGGTCAGCACGCCGATCTCGCCCCACGGGGTGCCGGCCTCGTGCGCCGCGCGCACCTCCTCGGTGAGCCAGGCCAGCTCGCCGGCGTACGTCTCGTGGACCCGGGTGCGCACCGTGCCGGGCTCCGCGTCCGGCTTCGGCTCCAGCGGCGCGACCTGCGGGAACCGCGCGTAGAGCGGGCCGGCCAGGTGGTTGGCCACCTCCAGGATGCGGCGGTCCGAACGGCGGTTGACGACCAACGGGAAGACCCGGGCCTCGGTGCCGCGGCGCGTTGGGAACTGCTCGGGGAAGCGCAGGATGTTGGAGACCGAGGCGCCCCGCCAGCCGTAGATCGCCTGGTTCGGGTCGCCCACGGCGGTGACCGCGTGGCCGCGGCCGTCGCCCGCGGGGCCGGAGAAGAGCCCGGAGAGCAGCTGGGCCTGGGCGACCGAGGTGTCCTGGTACTCGTCGAGCAGCACCACCCGGAACTTCTCCCGCTCGCCCCGGCCCACCGCCGCGTGCTCGGCGACCAGCCGGGCGGTGAGCGCCACCTGGTCGGAGAAGTCCATCAGCCCGAGCTCGTCCTTGAGCCGCCGGTAGTCGTCGACCAGGCCGAGCAGCTCGGCCCGCTTGTCCAGCGCGGCGAGGATCCGCGGGAGGTCGCCCTTGGTCCCCTCGGCCAGCGCCGCGTCCACCCGCGGTCGCAGCGCGGCGTCGTGCTCGCGCACCGCGTCGGTCGTCTGCAGGTGCTCGCTGATCGCGCCCTCGAGGGCGAGCAGGTTGTCGATCACGGTCGGCGGGTGGTCGCTCAGCGTCTGCACCCGGCCGCGGTGGCGGGCGATCGCGCGGGCGGCGAGCTGGTAGCGGGAGGCGTCGGCCATCACCCGGACGTCGGGCTCGTGGCCGATCCGCAGCCCCTGCTCGGTGAGCAGGTTGGCGGCGTAGGCGTTGTAGGTGGCGATGGTCGGCTCGAGCGCGTCCGGCCCGGGCGGCACGTAGCGGCGGATCCGCTCGCGCAGCTCGGAGGTCGCCTTGGTGGTGAAGGTCAGGCCGAGCACCTCGTCGGGGCGCACCAGGCCGTTCTGGACCAGGTAGACGACCCGCGCCGCCATCAGCTCGGTCTTGCCCGAGCCGGCCCCGGCGATGACCACGGCCGGCTCCAGCGGCGCCGAGATGGCGGCCCACTGGGCGTCGCTGACGACGTACGGCGTGCCCATCGCCGTGCGCAGGTCCTCGGGGGTCTCGATCCGCATCGCTGCCTTCCTGCCGCTCAGATCACCGGGTCGGAGTTCCACGCCGGGCACTGCACCCGGAACGCGCAGAACTTGCAGGTGCTCTTGTCGTAGTGCGCCGGGAACTCCTCGGCGCGGATGATCTCCGCGGCCGCGCGCAGCCGCGCCTCGATCGGGCGCTCCTCGCCGTCCTCGGCCGGCTCCAGCGGGTCCTGGCGCTGCACCTTGAGCTGGCCCCGCACAGCCCGCCGCAGCTGCCACAGCTCCGCGCCGCCGGGGGCAGCCGGCGCGCCCTCGGGCAGCAGGTCGGCGAAGGCGCCGCGCTCGGCTGCGAGCTGGTAGAGCGCGAGCTGCGGGTCCGCGTGCAGGTCCTTGTCCGGGGGCGGGGTCTTGGAGGTCTTGAGGTCGACCACCACGATCCGTCCGGAGTCGTCCAGCTCGAGCCGGTCGGCGTAGCCGATCAGGGTGACCGGCGTGCCGTCGGCCAGCGTCAGGTCGGCGGAGAAGGGCTGCTCGAACGCGACCGGGGTGCGGGCGGCCGCGCGGTGCCAGTCGACGAACCGCTCGAGCGCCGCGCGCGCCTCCTCCCGCTCCTTGGCCGCCGACCACGGGGTGCGGAACGGGATCCGGTCCCAGACCTCGTCGACCCGCTCCATCAGCATCCCGACCAGCGCGTCGCGGTCCTCGGCGGCCAGCTCGCCGGTTCCGACCCGCTCGGCCAGCGCGTGCAGCACGTTGCCGAAGCCCTGCGCCTGCGAGGCGGGCAGACCGCCGCCGGCCTCCCGCTCCAGGAACCACCGGGTCGGGCAGCTCTCCAGCGCGGTCAGCAGGCTGGCGCTCATCCGCATCGGCTTGTCGACCGGGCGCAGCGGTGCGTCCGCCCGCGACGCCGCACGGGTGCCCCACCAGTGGGCCGGGTCCGCGGCGGGCACCGGGAGCCGCCGCAGCCGCCGCGCGGCCGCCTCCCGGACGGCGACCGGCAGCCGCTCGTCGGCGACGGTACGACGGAGCTCGGCGACCAGCCCGGCCCACGACAGCGGGCGCTGGGGCCGGCCGACGGTGTGCATCTTCTCCGGTTCCTCGCCCAGGCCGAGCTCGGCGAGGAACCGGCTGGGCTCCTCGCCGTCCTCGGCGCTGCTGGCCACTGCGGTGACCACCAGCCGCTCCCGCGCGCGCGTGCACGCGACGTAGAAGAGGCGGCGCTCCTCGGCGAGCATCTCCCGGCTGCTGGCGCGCGGGACGAGGCCGTCGCGCGCGACCTCGTCGGCGGCGAGCAGCCCCGAGCGCAGCCGCAGGTCGGGCCAGGTGCCCTCCTGGGCATGGGCGACCACGACCAGGCGCCACTCCAGGCCCTTCGAGCGATGGGCGGTCATCAGCCGCACCGCCTCGCCGCGGCTGCCGCGGTCGGCCAGCGAGTCGCCGGGGATCTCCTGGGCGCGCAGCGCGTCCAGGAAGTCCAGCACGCCGGTGTGGCCGACCCGCTCCTCGACCCGGGCCGCGTAGTCGAAGAGGGCGCAGACGGCGTCGAGGTCGCGGTGCGCCAGCCGGGCCCCGGACTCGGCGGCGGCGCGCAGGCGGTGCGGCCAGCCGGTGCCGTCCCACAGCTCCCAGAGCACCTCCTCGACGCTGCCGCCGGCCTCCAGCCGCGTCCGCGCGGCGCCGAGCAGCGCGGTCAGCGCGCGCACCCGGTCCGCGCCGGGGACGTCGAGGCCGTCCAGCGAGCCCGGATCGGCCAGGGCGTCGCGGAGCAGCTCGGGCGAGGCCGCCGGGTGGCCGCCCGCGTCGCGGACCCGCTGCCGCAGCGCCCGGGAGACCGCGCGCAGGTCGGTCGGGTCCAGGCCGGCCAGCGGCGAGAGCAGCAGGGCGTGCGCCCGCTCGGGGTCCAGCCACGCCGGGTCGGCAACCGCCTGCAGGGCGTCGAGGAGCGGCTGGACGGCCCCCTCCCGGTGCAGCGGCAGCTCGTCGGCGGTGACCTCGACCGGGACGCCGGCCGCGATCAGTGCGCGGCGCAGCGGCGGCAGCGTCGAGGAGCCGGAGCGGACCAGCACCGCCATCTCCGACCAGGGCACGCCGTCGGTCAGGTGCGCCCGGCGCAGCAGGTCGGCGATGTGCTCGGCCTCGGCGCGGTCGGTGTCGAAGGTCCGCGCCTCCACCCGGCCGGGCGCGGCCCCGGGGGCGGTCAGCGGGGACCGGAACGCGGTCGCCTGCTCCCCCGGGATCGCCCCCGGGAGCGGCAGCCGGGCCGCGACGTTGCGCGCCGCCTCCAGCAGCGCGGGACCGAACCGGCGCGTGGTGCGCAGCACGACGACGTCGGCCGGGTTCCCGTCCGGCCGGGCGAACGCCTCGGGGAACTGGAGGATGCCCCGCACGTCCGCGCCGCGGAAGCCGTAGATCGACTGGTGCGGGTCGCCGACCGCGACCAGCTCCGCGCCGGGGGCGACCAGCTCGCGCAGCAGCGCCACCTGGCTGGGGTCGGTGTCCTGGTACTCGTCGACGAAGACGTGCTTGAACCGCCGCCGCAGCTGCTCGCGGACCCCGGAGACCGGGTCCTGCAGCAGCGCCACGGCGGTGGCGATCAGCGCCGAGTAGTCCAGCGCGTTCTGGCCGCCGAGCACGTCGTCGTACTGGTCGAGGAAGTCGGCCGCGGCGACCAGGTCGGCCCGGCCGGCGTCGGCCCCGATCTGGCGGAGCCGCCGCGAGCCGATGCCGCGCTCGGTGACCCGGCCGAGCAGGTTGCCCAGCTCGCGCGCGAAGCCGCGGGTGCGCCGCGCCTGCGCCAGGTCGGCGGGCCAGTCGACGGCGTGCACCCGGTCGCGGAGCAGCTCGGTGAGGACGACCTCCTGCTCCGGCGCCGAGAGCAGGCGGAGCGGCGGCCGGGTCGGGTCCGGGAAGAGCCCGTCGACGTCGCCGAACTCCCGGACCAGGGAGTAGGCGAAGGAGTGGAACGTCGAGCTGAGCTGGGTCGCCATGGTCCGGCCGAGCCGGGCGGTGACGCGGTCGCGCAGCTGCTCGGCGGCCTTGCGGGAGAACGTCAGCGCCAGCACCTGCTCCGGCTCGGCGCCGCGGCGCTCGATCCGGTCGACGATCGCCTCCACCAGCGTCGTGGTCTTGCCCGTGCCGGGACCGGCCAGGACCAGCAGCGGACCCGAGCCGTGCTCGACGACCTGTCGCTGGAACTCGTCCAGCGTCGGCACCGGACCGGCGGCGACGGGGGGCTCGATCCGGAAGCTCACGGGGCCCAGCCAACCACCCGGGTCCGACCGAACCGGCACCCGGGCACCACCCGCCCACGGACGGGTCAGGCGTCGGGCGCCCGGTCGTTGTAGACGCCGGCCGGCTCCTGGCCGCTGAGCTCGCCGATCGCGGTCATGATCCGGTCCGTCAGGTCGCGGCGGGCCCGCCCCGACGGGACGCCCTCGTACTCCCCGCCGACGCGGATCGGCTCGCCGAAGGAGACGCTCACCTTGGCCAGCTTCGGGAACCGGGAGCCGATCGGCTGCAGCTCCTCGGTGCCGACGAGGCCGACCGGGACCACCGGGGCGCCGGAGGTCATCGCCAGGTGGGCGACGCCGGTGCGGCCGCGGTAGAGCCGGCCGTCGCGGGAGCGGGTGCCCTCGGGGTAGATCCCGAACGCCTCGCCCCGGCCCAGCACCTCGAGCGCCGTCTGGAGCGAGTTCATCGCCGCGGCCTGGTCGTCACGGTCGACCGGGAGCATGCCCAGCCCCTCGAACCAGTTCCTCGAGATCCAGCCAGAGAACCCGGTGCCGGTGAAGTAGTCCGACTTCGCGAGGAAGACGACCTTCCGGGGCACCACGATCGGGATCACCATCGAGTCCGCGAAGCTGCGGTGGTTGCTGGCCAGGATCACCGGTCCGCTGTCGGGGACGTGGTGCAGTCCGCGCACCTCCGGCCGCCAGACCGCCTTCGCGACCGGCGGGACGACCGTGTGCAGCACCCGATACATCACGCTGACCGAACTTAGTGGCTACCGGCGGGTCCGCGCGCATCCGTCCGCCACGGACCCCCAGAATCGGGCGGTTCGTACACCGCTCGTCCACATTCGGCCCAACTTCCTCCACAGAACTACCCCCAGAGAATCCACAAACTGTGGGTACCCCTGTGGATAACTTGGCCGATGATCCCGACTCTCCGGTCGGATGGCCCCGGGCCGCCCCAGCCGGGGCGGCGGGGAGAAGGGAACGCCACGACATGCCGTACGCCGATCCGCGCCGGTGCCCCGACTGCCGGTCCGAGCTGACCGGCGCCGTGGAGCGCTGCCCCACCTGCGGGCTGGCGCTGCGCCACCCCCTGGCGTCCGAGCTGTTCGGGGCGCTGACCAGCGCCGACGCGCTGCTCGCGGAGCTGCGCCGTGCCTCCGCGGCGCCGACCGCGACGCCGAGCGACTCGGCCAGGGCGATCTCCCGCAGCGGCGTACCGCTCTCCAGCTCGCCCTCGAAGACGGCGCGCCGCAGCTCGGTCGCCACGCGGTC
>NZ_JBEGDJ010000092.1:0-7618 GCF_040191335.1 Nocardioides sp. YIM 152588
AGGCGCGGCTGCGTGCGCGGGGCGGGGCCGGGGACGGCACGGGAGCCGCGGCGGCCCTGCTCACGCGGGGCGTCGCCGCCGCCGAGCCGTACCTGACCAAGTACGTCCCGGCGCTGGTGCTGGCCGGCGTGGTGCCCGCGCTGACGGTGGTCGCGATCGCCAGCCAGGACCTGATGAGCGCCGCGATCGTGCTGTTCACCCTGCCGCTGGTGCCGGTCTTCGGTGCGCTGGTCGGGCTGGCCACCCGTGACCGTGCGGCGATCCAGTGGCGGGCGCTGGAGTCGCTGTCGGGCCACTTCGTCGACGTCGTCCGCGGGCTGCCGACGCTGGTCGCGTTCCGCCGCGCCCGCGCCCAGTCCGGGCGGATCGGGGAGCTGACCGACCGCTACCGCCGCGCCTCGCTCGGCACCCTGCGGGTCGCGTTCGCCTCGTCCGCCGTGCTGGAGCTGGTCGCCACCCTGTCGGTCGCGCTCGTCGCGGTCACCGTCGGCCTCCGGCTCGCCGCCGGCCACCTCGAGCTGGGCACCGCCCTCGTGGTGCTGCTGCTCGCCCCCGAGGCGTACTGGCCGCTGCGCCGGGTCGGCGCCGAGTTCCACGCCTCGGCCGAGGGGGCGGAGACGTTCGTCGCGATCACCGCGCTCGAGGAGTCCGCCGCCGAGCCCGCTGAGCACCCCGAGGGCGCGAGTCGGCAGGAACTCTCTGCCGACTCGGCGGGACTGGTGCTCGATCGGGTGAGCGTGCTGCGGCCGGGACGCGCGGTGCCGGCGCTCGACGGCGTCACGCTGACCGTCCCGGACCGCGGGCTGACCGCCCTGGTCGGTCCGTCGGGCTGCGGCAAGTCGACCCTGCTCGCGGTCGCCGCCGGCCAGCTGCCGCCGACCGCGGGACGGGTGCTGCTCGACGGTGAGCCCGTCGCCGGCGACGCCTGGCGGTCCCAGGTCGCCTTCCTCCCGCAGCGCCCGGTCTTCCTGCCCGGGAGCATCGCCGACAACCTCCGTGTCGCCGCACCCGGCGCCGACGAGGAGTCGTTGTGGCGGGTGCTGCGCCGGGTCGCGCTGGCCGAGCGCGTCGCCGCGCTCCCGGCCGGGCTGGACTCGCCGCTCGGCGAGGACGGCGCCGGGCTGTCCGCCGGCGAGCGCGCCCGCCTCGCCCTGGCCCGGGTCGTGCTCTCCGGGCGCCGCTGGGTGCTGCTGGACGAGCCGACCGCGCACGTCGACCCGGTGACCACCCGCGTGATCGCCGAGACCGTGGCCGACCTGGCTCGCGACCGCGCGGTGCTGGTCGTCGCCCACCGGCCCGAGCTGGTCGACCTCGCGGACCGGGTGCTGACGCTCGCGGCGCCGACCGGCGAGCCGGTCGCGCCCACCGCCGCGCCGACCGCCGCGAAGCCCGCGAGGCCCGCGCCGGTGCCCGGCGAGCCGGACGACGAGGAGACGCCCGGACCGGGGCTCGGAGCGGCGACCGTCATCGGTGGCCTCGCCTCCACCTGCGGCGTCGCGCTGACCGCGACCGCCGGCTGGCTGATCGTGCAGGCCTCCACCCACCCGCCCGTGCTGACGCTGCTGGTCGCGGTGGTCAGCGTGCGCGCCTTCGGCATCGGCCGCCCCGCGCTCCGCTACGTCGAGCGCCTGTGGTCCCACGACGCCGCGCTGCGCCTGCTGGCCCGCCGCCGGGTCCGCGTGTACGACGCCCTGGTGCCGCTGACCCCCGGCGCGCTCGGCCGGCGGCGCGGCGACCTCCTCGCCTCCGTGGTCGACGACGTCGACGCCGTGGTCGACGAGGAGATCCGGGTGCGGCTGCCGCTGCGCGGCTACGCGATCACCCTCGCCGTCTCGACCGCCGTCGGGCTGGTCGTGCTCCCGGCCGCCGGGCTCGTCGTCGCCGCCACCGCCAGCCTCTTCCCGGCCGGCGCCTACGTCCTCGCCCGCGCGGCAGCCACCCGCGCCGAGCGGCGCGCGGTCGCCGCCCGGGCCCGGCTCTCCACGGCCGCCGTCGACCTGCTCGACGGTGCCGCCGAGCTGCAGATGTGGCAGCGCACCTCCGACGGCGTCGCCGCCCTGACCCGGGCCGGCGACGCCCACGCCGCGGCCGCGCGGGCTGCCACTGCGGGCCTGGCCGCCGGCCGGGCGCTCGTGCTGGTCGGCACCGGGATCGGCATGGTCCTGGTCGCCCTGCTCGCCGCCGACGCCCACGCCGCCGGCACGGTCAGCGCGCCGCTCGTCGGCCTGCTCGTGCTGCTGCCGCTCGCCCTCGGCGAGGTGGCCGCCGGCGTCCCCGAGGCCGGCGCGCTCGCCGCCCGGTGCGCAGCTGCCCGCGCGCGGCTGGAGGAGATCGAGCACCGCGAGCCGGTGGTGAGCGATCCGGACCGGCCCGTCGACGTACCGGCGGGCAGCGCGGTGTCCCTCGACGCGATCAGCGTCGGCTGGGGCGCCGAGCCCGCGGTCACGGACCTCGACCTCGACCTCGCCCCCGGCGAGCGGGTCGGACTGGTCGGGCCGTCCGGCTCCGGCAAGAGCACGGTGGCCGGCCTGCTGCTCCGGTTCCTCCCGGCGCGATCGGGCACCGCGACCCTCGGAGGCGTCGACCTGGCGACGCTCGCCGGCGACGACGTCCGCAGCCGCGTCGGACTGGTCGACGACGACCCGCACCTGTTCGCCAGCACGCTGGTCGAGAACGTCCGCCTGGCCCGGCCCGGCTCGAGCGACGACGAGGTCGACCGGGCGCTGCGCGCGGCCCGCCTGGGGGCCTGGCTCGACGCGCTGCCCGACGGCCTCGACACCTGGCTGGGTGACGGCCACGGCGGCGTCTCCGGCGGCGAGCGGGCCCGCATCGCCATCGCCCGCTGCCTGCTCGCCGACCAGCCGGTGCTCGTGCTCGACGAGCCCGTCGCGCACCTCGACCACGCCACGGCCGAGGACGTCGCGGCCGAGGTGCTCGGCGGCGACCCGGGCGGCGGGGGCCGGGGCGACCGCGCCGTGCTGTGGATCACCCACGACCCGGTCGGTCTGGACCGGGTGGACCGGGTGCTGGATCTCGGGATCGAACGGGACAGGGGGCTTGCCGTCGGCAGTAGCGTGAAGGCGTGACAGCCCCCCAGCCGACTGCCGCCACACTCGGAGAGCTGCGCGCCTCCGGCCACGTGCACCGCCCGCTGCGGACCGAGATCCGCGAGAACCTGCTGGCCAGGCTCGCCGCCGGCGAGGATCCCTGGCCCGGCCTGCACGGCTTCGAGGACACCGTGGTCCCGCAGCTCGAGCGGGCCCTGATCGCCGGCCACGACGTGGTGCTGCTCGGGGAGCGGGGGCAGGGCAAGACCCGGCTGCTGCGCACCCTGGGTGGGCTGCTCGACGAGTGGACCCCGGTGATCAGCGGCTCGGAGCTCGGCGAGCACCCGTACGAGCCGATCACCGTCACCTCGCGGGCGGCCGTCGCCGAGCACGGCGACGACCTGCGGATCTCGTGGGTGCACCGCTCGGAGCGGTACGCCGAGAAGCTGGCCACCCCCGACACCTCCGTCGCCGACCTGATCGGCGACGTCGACCCGATGAAGGTCGCCGAGGGGCGCTCGCTGGGCGACCCCGAGACCATCCACTTCGGGCTGATCCCGCGCAGCCACCGCGGCATCGTCGCCATCAACGAGCTGCCCGACCTGGCCGAGCGGATCCAGGTCGCGATGCTCAACGTGATGGAGGAGCGGGACATCCAGATCCGCGGCTATGTGCTGCGGCTGCCCCTCGACGTACTCGTGGTGGCCAGCGCCAACCCGGAGGACTACACGAACCGCGGGCGGATCATCACGCCGCTGAAGGACCGGTTCGGCGCGGAGATCCGCACCCACTACCCGACCGAGCTGGACGCCGAGGTCGCGGTGATCCGCCAGGAGGCCGACCTGCTGGAGGGGCAGGTCGAGATCCCCGACTTCCTGATCGAGATCCTGGCCCGGTTCACCCGCAACCTGCGCTCCTCCTCCTCGGTGGACCAGCGCTCCGGCGTCTCGGCGCGGTTCGCGATCGCCGGCGCGGAGACCATCGCCGCCGCGGCGCTGCGGCGCGCCACGTTGCACGGCGAGGACCACGCCGTCGCGCGGGTGGTCGACCTGGAGACGGCGACCGACGTGCTGGGCGGCAAGATCGAGTTCGAGAGCGGCGAGGAGGGCCGGGAGAGCGAGATCCTCACCCACCTGCTGCGCACCGCGACCGCCGAGACCGTCCGCGGCACCTTCCGCGGGCTCGACTTCGCGCTGCTGGTCGAGGCCGTCGAGGACGGCGCGATGATCACCACCGGCGAGCACGTCACCGGCCGCGACTTCCTGACCGGGCTGCCGGTGCTGGGGGAGTCCGACCTCTACGACCAGGTCTGCGAGCGGGTCCTCGGTGAGGGCGGCGGCAGCAACGACGGCGAGCGCGCCGCGGCGATCGAGCTGGCGCTGGAGGGCCTGTACCTGGCCCGCAAGATCGGCAAGGACACCGACGGGAGCGCGACCGTCTATGGCTGATCGCGAGTCGGCACAAACTGACGCCCGGCTGAGCCGCGAGCCGGCAGAAACTGACACGCGCCGGCGTCAGTTTCTGCCGACTCGCGGAACCACGCATCGAGCAGGCAGGCAGTTTGTGCCGACTCGCGGGATGGCGGCGTGATGAAGGACCGGACCAGGTTCAAGCGGTACGAGGGTGGCGACCCGCTGGCCCCGCCGGTGGACATCGCCGAGGCGCTGGACGCCATCGGCCAGGACGTGATGGCCGGCTACAGCCCCGAGCGGGCGATGCAGGAGTTCCTGCGCCGCGGTGGCCAGGAGCGGGCCGGGTTGGACGACCTCGCGCGCCAGGTCGCCGAGCGGCGCCGCGACCTGCTCCAGCGGCACAACCTGGACGGCACCCTCGAGGAGGTGCGCCGGCTGCTGGAGACCGCCGTGCTGGAGGAGCGCAAGCAGCTGGCCCGCGACGCCCTGATGGACGACGCCGACCGCGCCTTCCGCGAGATGCGGATGGAGAACCTGCCGGACTCGCCGGCGGCCGCCGTCACCGAGCTGGGCGACTACGACTGGCAGTCGCCGCAGGCCCGCGAGGCCTACGAGCAGATCAAGGACCTGCTCGGCCGCGAGCTGCTCGACCAGCGGTTCGCGGGCATGAAGCAGGCGCTGGAGAACGCCACCGACGCCGACCGGCAGGCGATCGACGAGATGCTCGGCGACCTCAACGACCTGCTGGAGAAGCGGGCCGCCGGGCAGGACACGCAGGAGGACTTCGAGGAGTTCATGGCCAAGCACGGCCAGCACTTCCCGGAGAACCCCGAGAACCTCGACGAGCTGCTCGACGCGCTGGCCGAGCGTTCGGCCGCCGCCCAGCGGATGCTCAACTCGATGAGCCCGGAGCAGCGCCAGGAGCTGATGGAGCTCTCTGCCCAGGCGTTCGGGTCACCGGCCCTGATGGACCAGCTGGACCGGCTCGACCGGAACCTGATGTCGCTGCGCCCCGGGGAGGACTGGAACGGCTCGGAGCGGTTCGGCGACGGCGACCAGGGCCTCGGCCTCGGCGACGGCACCGGGGTGCTGCAGGACCTCGCCGACCTCGACGCGCTCTCCGACCAGCTCTCCCAGTCCTACGGCGGCGCGCGGCTCGACGACGTCGACCTGGACCGGCTGGCCCGCCAGCTCGGCGACCAGGCGGCCGTCGACGCGCGGCGCCTGCAGGACCTGGAGCGCGAGCTGCGCCGCTCCGGCGCGATGGAGCGCGGCTTCGACGGCGAGCTCCGGCTGACCCCCAAGGCGATGCGGCAGCTGGGCAAGGCGCTGCTGCGCGACGTCGCCGAGCGGATGTCGGGTCGCCAGGGGCAGCGGGACCTGCGCCGCGCCGGCGCCGCCGGCGACCTGTCCGGGGCGACCCGGCCGTGGGAGTTCGGCGACACCGAGCCGTGGGACATCCCGCGCACGATGCTCAACGGCGTGCTGCGCCGCTCCGGCGACCCCGCCGGCCCCCGGCTCTCGATCGAGGACGTCGAGGTCGCCGAGACCGAGGCCCGCACCCAGGCCGCGGTCGCGCTCTGCGTCGACACCAGCTTCTCGATGGCGATGGACGGGCGCTGGGTGCCGATGAAGCAGACGGCGCTGGCGCTGCACACGCTGATCGGCACGCGGTTCCGCGGCGACGACCTGGAGCTGATCGGGTTCGGCCGTCACGCCCAGAGCATGCGGATCGAGGAGCTGACCGCCCTCGACGCGCGCTGGGCGAAGGGCACCAACCTGCACCACGCGCTGCTGCTCGCGAACCGGCACTTCCGCAAGCACCCGAACGCGCAGCCGGTGCTGCTGATCGTCACCGACGGCGAGCCGACCTCCCACCTCGAGCCCGACGGCCAGGTGTACTTCTCCTACCCGCCGCACCCGATGACGATCGCGCTCGCGGTGCGCGAGCTCGACAACGCCCGGCGCCTCGGGGCGCAGACCACCTTCTTCCGGCTCGGCGAGGATCCCGGCCTGGCCCGGTTCATCGAGTCGATGGCCCGCCGGGTCGAGGGCTCGGTGATCGCGCCCGAGGCCGACGACCTGGGCGCCGCGGTGGTCGGCTCCTACCTCGGCTCGCGGCGACCGGGCGGCGGCTCGGCGGGTCCGGGCAGCTACGGCGACTGGTTCGGCGGCCGGGGCTTCTGGGTCGGCTGAGCCGGGACCGGTGGATCCGGGCTGAGCGGCGCCCGGCCGGGGCGGCTCGCGGTCAGCCCTTGCGCAGCCGGGGCACGTAGACGTAGTCGTCGTTGCAGTCGTCGGCCGGGTCGGCGCAGCCCGGCCCGTGCAGGGCGCCCTTCGCGACGGTGTACGCCGCGAACCCGGCGCGCTTGTTCTTCGGGTGCGTCCAGCCGTCCGAGGTCGAGCGGAGCACGATCCGGATGACGTCGCGCTCGAAGTTCCACCGGGCGCTGATGCCGTCGTCGACCTTCGTGCCGCCGGTGCCGCTGTACGCCCGGGCGCGGACCACCTTCTCGCCCTTGCGGTAGAGCGTCCAGACGCGGGTGAAGTCGCCGTCGGGGAAGTAGATGCCGGCGAAGACGCGGGTCTTCTTCTTGCTCGCCTTCTCCAGCCGGACCTTCCAGACAACCCGCTTCTTGCCGTAGATGATCGTCGCCGAGATCAGCCGGTTGCCCTTGTTGCTCTGCTCCGGACCCGAGCCGTCCACGACGGTCTTCGTCGCCGCCGAGGCGACCCCCGGAGCGAGCGCGACGAGCAGGACGACGGCCAGCACGATCACCTTGCGCATGCGCCACGCTAACCCGGGTCACGGGGCGCCCCACAACCCCCTTGTGGATGACGCGACGGAGGGGATTGGCGGTCCCCGCGCGCGGGGACGTGGCCGGGCATGACCCCTCGCGAGACACCGTTCCCCGACCCGTCCGGCGGCGGTCCGCCGCCGTGGCCCGGCCCGTTCTGGGCGGAGGTACGCCGGCGGCGGCCCGACGTGGGACTGGTGCTGCTGCCGGGGGAGCCGGGTGGTGGTGCGCCGGTCGAGGGCGAGCCGGGTGGGGCCGCGTCGGACGATGCCGGCCGTCGAGTCCAGGTGCATCCGCTCCATGGCGCCGTTGACGTCCTTGACCCAGGTGCGCAGCTTGGGGGCCTCCCCGTCGATGGCGG
>NZ_JBEGDJ010000093.1:0-6827 GCF_040191335.1 Nocardioides sp. YIM 152588
GACGCCAGCACGCGTGCCCGGCGCCGCCGGCGGCGGACCCGGGCGAGCAGCCGCGGCAGCAGGGTGTCCGGCACCGGCGGCAGCTCCTCGGGCACGGCGAACGCGGAGGCGTCGAGCCGGGCCAGCAGGCCGGGGACCCCGGCGACCTCGCGGACGGCGCGGGCGCACTCCGCGCAGCCGGTCAGGTGCTCCTCGAACGCCCGCCGCTCCTCCGGGCTGAGCGCGCCGAGCACGTAGGCCGCGTCGTCGTGGGCGTAGGGGTCGGTGGCGCTCACCCGGTCACCCCCAGCTCCTCCAGCGCCAGCCGCAGCGCGCGCAGCGCGTAGTGGGCCCGCGACTTCACGGTCCCGGCCGGCACGCCGAGGCGACCGGCCGCGTCGGCGACCGACCGACCCTGGAAGTAGCACTCGAAGAGCACCCGCCGGTGGTCCTCGGAGAGGGTGGCCATCGCCTCGGCGAGCACCCAGCGGTCGAGCAGCTGGTCCACCCGGTCCTGCTCGGCGCGGGCGTCGGGCGGCTCGGCCATCACCGTCTCGGGACGGACCTTCCGGGCGCGCCACTCGTCGATGACGATGTTGCGGGCGACGGTGAACAGCCAGCCCCGGGCCGCCGACGGCGTCCGTGCGAAGACCTCCGGGTGCTGCCAGGCCCGGACCAGCGTCTCCTGGCACACGTCCTGGGCGCGGACCGGGTCACGGTCGGTCAGGTGGAGGCAGTACCCCCACAGCGCCGCGCCGTGCTCGTCGTGCAGCGCCCGCATCAGCTGTTCGTGGTCGTCGGTCACGGTCCGCCCCCTGGCCGGTCGCCGGTACCCCGAGTCTCGGGGTCGCGTCAGCGCCGCGCCACCCTCCGCCCGCTGCCGGCCCGGGTGAGGTACCCCTCCTGGGCGGCCGCCACCACGCCCGCCACCACCGCGAGCACCTCCGAGGCGGCGGCCAGCCAGGCGTACCAGCTCCAGCCGGTCTGGATGCCGAACAGCCCCACGCTCACCGAGATCAGGAAGGCCCCGAGCGTGCTGGCCCCGAATCCGACCGCCAGCAGCAGCGGCATCCAGTGGTGCCAGCGCACGAGGAGCACCGCGATCGCCGCGCCGGCGAACACGTTGACCACGAACAGGGCACCCACGGTGCCCTGGTCCTTGACTCCGTCGAGCCACAGGTACAGGTGGATGACGGCCGAGACCGCCACCGCCACCGCTCCGATCCATCGCATCATCCACGAGCTCCGTTCCCCACGGCGCCGTCCGGCGCCTGTTCGGTCGTGTCCCCCCAGACACGGACCGCACCGCCGGGCGGTTCAACGCTCCCGCCGGTGGACCGGACCAGTGCCGAAGGCCCGCAGGAACCGGTCGCGGAAGGCGTCCATCCGCCACACCGGGGCGTCCGTCGCGGGCCGCAGGCCGGCGCTCCACCGCCAGCCCGCGACCGCCGAGAGCAGCCGGGGGTCGCGCGCGATGACCGAGACCGGCACGTCGTAGCCGGGGTCCTCCCCGCTGACGTAGTGGTGGGGCTGGTGGTCGCCCAGCATCACCACCACGAGGTCGTCGGCGGGGCGCCCGGCGAGGAAGGAGGTGACGGCCTCGACCGAGTAGGCGACCGACCGGGCGTAGGCGTCGCGGACCCGGTCGGGGTCGGCCAGCACCTCCTCGGCGCTCTCCCCCTCCGCGGGCATCGGGTCGAACACCGAGCCGTCACCGACCTCCTCCCAGGGGACGAGCCGCGGCAGCGGCGCCCACGGGTGGTGGCTGGAGACCAGGTCGATCTCGGCCATCACCGACGGCCGGTCGGTCGGCGCCAGCTCCGTCGCCCCGAAGCGCGCCAGCGTGTACTGGTCCGGCATCGTCGCGTAGCCGAACGCGGGCCCCCGGTAGCCCACGTCGCCGGCGCCGTAGAGCCGGTCGAACCCGTAGAAGCGCTCCCCCTCCGTCCAGCCCCGGGTGACCGACGGGACGGCGAAGACGGTGCGCCAGCCGGCCCGCCCGAAGGCGCCGGTCAGCGTGAGCCGGTCGGACCCGAGCAGCTGGCTGTAGCGCCGCTGCCCGTCCACCCACAGCCCCGACTGCAGCGTCGCGTGCGCGAGCCAGCTGGCCGCGCCGAAGGTCGGGGAGGTGAGGAAGCCGCTGCGGGCGCGGTAGCCGGCGCGCCGCAGCCGTCGGTCGCCGGCCTCGACGGCGGCCGTGACCGCCGGGGCCAGCTCGGGATCCTCCAGCGCCGACCGCCCGTAGCTCTCGACGAAGACCAGCAGCACGTCGACGCCCCGCAGCCGGGAGAGCAGCCGCTCCGGGGGCACCCGCGCCATCGGGTCCTCGGAGATCTCGGCCGCGAAGACGCCGTGGTCCCTCAGGTCCGCGCGGACGCCGACCGCCTGGTCGACGACCACGCCGGCGGACGCGGCCGTCAGGGACCGGTGGTACGGCGCCGGGCCGACGCCGGCCGCGCTGAGCGCGGCGGCCCCGACCGTCAGCGCCGCCGCGACCGCCACCACGCGGGTGCGGTGCCGCCCGGCGGCCCGGGCGACCCGCACGGTCGCGATCGGGAGCAGCACCAGCAGCGCCAGCACCAGGGCCACCACCACGGCCACGAGCAGCACGGCGACGGCGCGACCGGTCGAGTCGGCGAGGACACCGAGGGCCGCGCCGAGGTAGAACCAGTCGCCGATGACGTCGAAGCGTCGGTCGAGCACGAGGGTGAACCCGACGTTGACCGCCTTCAGCGGCACCACCACCGCCAGCAGCACCCCGACCGCCGCCCCGAGCCGGACCGCCCACCGCGCCGGCAGCAGGGCGGCCACCACGACCAGGACCATCCCCTCCAGCGGCACCCGCAGCACGAGCCACGGCGTCAGGTTCCGGTCGCCGTCGGGCGCCGCGAGGGCGGCCCACACCAGGACCCCGGCCAGGACCGTCACCAGCGCCCGCACGGCGCCCCGACCGCCGCAGCGCTCGACGACCTCGGTGCCGAAGGAGAGGAGCAGCGCGCCGAGCGCCACGGCCAGCAGCCCGGTCGCCGCGGCACCCGGGAGCAACCCGCTGCACACGGCCAGCAGCGCGACCCCCTGGAGCGCGGCGACCGCCTTGCGCCAGCGGCGCGGCGCGATCTCGCCGCGCAGCGGGGCGACGACACGCTGCGCGAGCAGCAGCAGGTAGCGGGCCAGGCCGATCAGCAGCACCCACCAGCCGACCCGGGTGGCGGCGTCCACGCTGAGCGCGAGGATGAGCAGCGCGTCGGTCTCCATGTCGAAGAGGGCACCGAGCGGCGTGGCGGTCCGCGTGCGCCGCGCGACCCGCCCGTCGACGGCGTCGAGGACCAGCGCGGGTGCGGCGAGGGCGACGATCGCCGCGGACGGCCCGGGCTCCGCGAGGGACGCGACCACCAGCCCCGCGACCGCGCAGGTCAGCACCGACCGGACCAGCGTGACCAGGTTCGCGGCGCCCAGCGCCGTCGTCCCGGCGGCGGCGAGGCCACGCGCGAGCAGCGCCACCACGATCGCCTGCAGGCCGAGCGCGACGAGCCAGGCCACCACGCCGACGCCGGTCGCGGCGCTCAACAGGGCGAGCAGCGCGACCTGGGCGGCCAGCGCCGCCCGGGCGGGCCGCACGCTGACGGCCCGGGTCCGAGCCGGTTGAACCGGAGCCACGGCGCCTCCGTGTGGTGGACGAACGGGCAGGTCGTAGGAACCACGGGCGCGTCGCCCGTCCGGTTCACCACGACGGGGACGAGATGGCGGCGAGGAAGGGGGCACCGTGGCGAGCAACGGGTCGGCCTTCTGGGTCGCCGAGCCCGGGCGGGGCGAGATCCGGGCCGAGTCGCTCCCCGAACCCGGGCCGGACCAGGTCCGGGTGCGCACGCTGCACTCCGCGATCAGCCGCGGCACCGAGCGCCTGGTGTTCGCCGGCCGCGTGCCGCCGGACCAGTACGACGCGATGCGGGCGCCGTTCCAGGCCGGCGACCTGCCGGGCCCGGTGAAGTACGGCTACCTCAGCGTCGGCACCGTCGAGGCCGGCGAGCCGTCGCTGCTCGGCCGGACGGTCTTCTGCCTGCACCCCCACCAGACGTCGTACGTGGTGCCGGCCGGCGCGGTGACACCGGTGCCGGTCGGCGTGCCCGCGCGCCGGGCGGTGCTGGCCGGCACGGTGGAGACGGCGCTCAACGCGCTCTGGCAGGCCCGGCCGATGCTCGGCGACCGCGCCTGCGTCGTCGGCGCCGGGCTCGTCGGCTGCTGCCTGGCGCGACTGCTCGCGGGCATCCCGGGCGCCGAGGTGACGCTGGTCGACGTCGACCCGTCGCGCGCGGAGGTCGCCGCCGCGCTCGGGGTCGGGTTCGCCACGCCCGAGCGGGCACCGCGGGACCAGGACGTGGTCCTCCACGCCAGCGCGACCGGCGCGGGGCTCGCCACGGCGCTGGGCCTGCTGCCCGACGACGGGGCGGTCGTCGAGCTCAGCTGGTACGGCGAGGGGCAGGTCGGCCTGGCGCTCGGCGGCGACTTCCACTCCCGTCGCCTCGGGATCACCGCGAGCCAGGTCGGCGCCCTGCCCCGGACCGCCCGCCCCCGCTGGACCCCGGGCGGCCGCCTCGCGCTGGCACTCGCGCTGCTGCGCGACCCGGCCTTCGACGCGCTGCTGACCGGGTCCTCCCGGTTCGCCGACCTGCCGACCGCGATGGAGGAGCTCGCGGCCGGCTCGCTCGACGGCATCTGCCACACGATCACCTACGAGGACGCCTGATGTTCACCCTGACCGTCCGCGACCGGATGATGGTCGCCCACAGCCTGCCGGACCCCTTCTTCGGGCCGGCGCAACGACTGCACGGCGCCACCTACGTGGTCGAGGCGACGCTGCACGCCGACGCCCTCGACCGGCACGGCGTGGTGGCCGACATCGGTGCGCTCGCGTCGGCGCTGCGGGCCGTGCTCGCCGGCCTGGAGTACCGCAACCTCGACGACGAGCCGGACCTCGCCGGGGTGCTGACCACCACCGAGGTGCTCGCCCGCGTGGTCGCCGACCGGCTGGCCGACGGCCTGGCCGACGGGCTGGCCGACGGCGGCCCGGACGCGACCGGCCACGTGCGCGACCTGGAGGTCACGCTGCGCGAGACCGACCTCGCCTGGGCGTCCTACCGCCGCCCGCTGCGGGTCGAGCCGTGAGCCAGCCGGCCGGCCACGGCGACCCGGCCCGCGTGCTCCACCTGCTCGTGCCCGCAGGCGTCGACGACCCGGATCGCCCCAGCGGCGGCAACACCTACGACCTGCGGCTGGCCGCGGCGCTGTCCGAGATGGGCCGTGACGTGCGCCCGGTCGGCGTACCGGTGGGGTCGGGGGCGGCGCTCGCGGCGGCGCTCGCGGGGGTCCCCGACGGCGGCCGCGTCGTCGTCGACGGCCTGGTCGGACTGGCCCACGCGGAGCCGGTCGCCCGCGAGCGCGGACGGCTGGCCGTGTGGCTCCTGGTCCACCTGCCGCTCGCGCTCGACGAGGAGGCCGGCCCGGACGCGGTCGCGCAGGAGCGCCGCGCGCTGCGCGCCGCGGCCGGGGTCCTCACCACCAGCGACTGGACCCGCCGGTACCTGCTGGCCGAGCACGGGCTGGCGCCCGGGTCGGTCCGGGTGGCGCGGCCGGGCGCGGACGGCGCCGAGGTCGCGGCCCGCTCCCCCACGGGTGGGCGGCTGCTGACGGTCGGTGCCGTGGTGCCCGCCAAGGGGCAGGACGTGCTGGTCGCGGCGCTCGCCGGGGTCGCCGACCTGGAGTGGTCCAGCCGGGTCGTCGGCCCCCTCGGACGGGCACCCGGCTTCGCCGCCGACGTGCGCCGGTCGGCCGCGGCACCGGGCCTGGGCGGGCGGGTGCGGATCGAGGGACCCCTCCCGCCGCGACGCCTGGCCACGGCGTACGCGACGGCCGACCTGCTGGTCCTGCCGACGCGCCTGGAGACCTACGGGATGGTGGTCACCGAGGCGCTGGCGCGCGGCGTCCCGGTGCTGGCCAGCGGCGTCGGCGGGGTCCCCGAGGCGCTGGGGACGGCCCCGGACGGGTGCCGCCCCGGCATCCTGGTGCCGCCCGGCGATCCCGCGGCGCTGGCCGACGCGCTGCGCCGGTGGCTCACCGACGGCGCCGCCCGCCGTCGGCTCCGAGCGGCCACCCTGGCGCGACGGCCCGGGCTGGAGCCGTGGACCGCCACGGCCGCGAGCGTGCTCGACGCCGTGGCGGCCGGTCCCCGGCCCGGGGTGAACCGATCCGCCGCGGCGCCCGTGGTTCCGACATGACCACCCTGCCGGGCCTGGACCCCGGTGCCGGCGCCCCGGGCCACGCCCCGGCGCCGGCGTCGCGGACGCGCGCGGTGGTGCGCGTGGGCCTGCGACTGGGCGTGCCCGCGGTGGTGCTGGCGGTCCTGGTCCAGCGGCTCGGCGCGGGCCCCTTCCTCGAGGCGTTCGACCTGGTCACCCCGGCCGCGGTCGCCGCGGCGGTCGGGCTGGTCGCGCTCACCACCGCGGGCTCCGCCTGGCGGTGGCGGTGGGTCGCCCGACGGCTCGACCTGCCGCTGGGGATGCGCGGCGCGGTCGCCGCGTACTACCGCTCCCAGCTCCTCAACCAACTGCTGCCCGGCGGCATCCTCGGCGACGTGCACCGGGCGGTGCGCCACGGCGACGAGCAGGACGCGCTCGGCCGGGCGGCGCGGGCCGTCGCGTGGGAGCGGGCGCTGGGGCAGGTGGGGCTGGTCGCGCTGACCCTGCTGGTCGTCGGCGGCGCACCCGGCGGCGTGCTCGCGCACCTCGGTCCGGCCGTGCTGGTCGCGCTGGGGGCGGCGGGGCTGCTGGCCGCGGTCGCCGCCGCGGCCGGAC
>NZ_JBEGDJ010000094.1:0-6566 GCF_040191335.1 Nocardioides sp. YIM 152588
GCGCGCGCGTCTTCGCTGCGCTCGCCACGCTGCCGCGCGCGCGTCTTCGCTGCGCTCGCCACGCTGCCGCGCGCGCGTCTTCGCTGCGCTCGCCACGCTGCCGCGCGCGCGTCTTCGCTGCGCTCGCCACGCTGCCGCGCGCGCGGTCGAGGTTCGCTCGGTGCCAGGTGTTCTGGCGTCTCACCGCGGCTGCGCGCGGAGAAGCCCGGCTCGTCCGCTCCGGTCGCTGGCGCTCCCTCCGCGTGCTCGCCGTGCGTTCCCCGCGATGGCAGCCGTGAGGTCGGTGCTCGACGGCGTGAACGTCAGGCGGCGGCGATGACCAGGCCGCCGAAGACCAGGGCGGCCCAGACCAGCTCGGCCACGCCGGTCTTCTGCAGCACCGGGATCAGCCCGGGGCCGCCGGCGCCCGACAGCACCACGCGCACGCCGGTCGCGGCCGGCAGCAGGAAGCCGAGGCCGAGCAGCGCCCACCAGGTGGTGAGCGCCGCGACCACGACGACCGCGACGGCGGCCAGCGCGACCAGCAGCACGTAGAAGCGGCGGGTCCGCGCGTCGCCGAGTCGCACCGCGAGCGTGCGCTTGCCCGAGACCGTGTCGGTCGGGATGTCGCGCAGGTTGTTGGCGACCAGGATCCCGCAGGCCAGCGCGCCGATGCCGGAGCCGGCCGCGAACGACGCCCAGCCCAGCGAGCCGGCCAGCGTCTCGGTCTGCACGTAGGTCGTGCCCATCACCGCGACCAGGCCGAAGAAGACGAAGACCATCACCTCGCCCAGCCCCAGGTAGCCGTAGGGCTTCTTGCCGCCGGTGTAGTACCAGGCGGCGAGCACGCAGACCGCGCCGAGCGCGACCAGCCACCAGGCGGTCGTCGCGGCGAGCATCAGGCCGGCCACTCCGGCCACCCCGAACGACGCGAACGCGGCCCGCTTCACCGCGCCGGGCGCGGCCAGCCCCGAGCCGACCAGGCGCAGCGGGCCGACGCGCTCGTCGTCGGTGCCGCGGATGCCGTCGGAGTAGTCGTTGGCGTAGTTCACGCCGACCTGCAGGGCCAGGCTGACCACGAGGGCGAGCAGGGCCTTCCACCACACCAGGCCGTCGGCGTACGCCGCCAGGCCGGTGCCGGCGAGGACGGGGGCGAGCGCCGCGGGGAGCGTGCGGGGGCGGGCTCCGGCGAGCCAGTGCGCGGGGGTGGCCATGGTCAGGGATCTAAGCAGGCACCGGCACGCGGGCGCGCGCCAGGTAGCGCTCACCCGCCGCGGCGCTCGGGTGGATGGCCGCCGCCGCGACCAGGATGATCGCCGCGATGAGCAGCCAGCCGGTCGCTCCCCACTCGATCGCGAGGAACGTGTAGGCCGCCGGCGCCCACACCGAGCCGAGGGTGAAGCCGAGCTGGGTGACGCCCTGGTACTCCCCGCGCCGGTCCGGCTCGGAGAGCTCGGCCTGCAGGCCCCACTCGCCCGCGGACTGGTAGAGCTCGGCGCCGGTGACCGTGATGTGGCCGAGCCAGATCAGGGCGACCGTCACCCAGCCGACGGTGTCGTGGGTGACCAGCACGACCCCGCAGGAGAGCACGAAGAAGAACGCGCCGCGGCGCTGGGCGCGCAGCGAGTCCGCGACCGTGGTGATGCCGCGGGCGGCGGCGACCTGGAACAGCACCGCCATCACGGTGTTGGTGCCGAACAGCCAGGCCAGCAGTACCCGCGGGGCGTCGGTCTCCTGGACCAGCCACAGCGGGATGACGACGTTGAGCAGCACCTGGTGGGTGCTGAGCACGCCGCCGAAGAACGCCGTCGCGAGGTAGCCGCGGTTGCGCAGCACGCTGGTGCGCGCGCCGAGGAGGAGGGCGGCGCCGGCCGGGTCGGCCGTCGCGGCCTCGTCCGCCGACGCCCCGGGGGCAGCCCCGGGGGCCGCCGCGGGCAGCCGGGAGACCAGCGCCGCGTTGACCAGCAGCAGCGCCGCGGTGATGGCGGGGATCGCGCGGACCAGGCCGTCGTGCTCTTGGGCCAGCGCGATGCCGGCCAGCAGCGCGCCGAGGGTGTAGCCGACGTTGCGGGCGGCCCGGAAGTAGGCGTTGGAGCGCACCCGCTCCTCGCGCGGGAAGACGTCGAAGCGGTAGGCGTTGCGCGAGGAGCGGCTGGCGGCCTGCACCAGCCCCAGCCCGACCATCACCGCGACGAACGCGGTCATCGAGCCGACGGCGAGCCAGAGCAGGTAGGCCAGCGCCTCGAGCAGCGAGGTCAGCGCCCAGATCCGGCGGGCGCCGTACCGGTCGCTGAGCTTGCCCAGCGGCACGGCCAGGGCGAACGTGGCGACGCCCGAGAGCGTCAGGCCGAGGCCGACCTGGGCGGCCGAGAGCCCCACGATCTGGGTGAAGAAGACCGCGCTGCCGGTGAGGAAGACGCCGTCGCCGAACGCCGAGAGCACCGACTGCTCGGTCAGGCGGCGTACCAGCGGGGTCGGTCCGAGGAGCCGGGTGAGACGCGCGGGGGTGAAGTATCTTGACATCAAGATAAGTCTACGCCGGACCGGCCGGCACCGACAGCGCGGTCCCCGCGTCCGCCTCCGGCCCCGGGTCCGCACCCGCCTCGGCCACCGACGCGGCGACCTCGTCGGGCTCGAAGTGCTCCTCGGCGAAGGCCTGCGCCCGGCGGATCGCCGGGCCGGTGCCGATCGCGGCGGCCACGATGATCGCGGCGATGATCAGCCAGCCCTCGGCGCCCCAGGACATCGCCAGGAACGTGTAGACCGCCGGCGCCCACTTCGAGCCCAGCGCGCTGAACACCTCGGCGACGCCCTGGTACTCGCCGCGGCGGCGAGGGTCCATCAGCTCGGCCTCGACGGCCCAGCTGGCGCCGGAGACGAAGAGCTCCGCGCCGGTCACGGTGACGTGGCCCAGCCACACGAGCAGCACGGTGACCAGGCCGACCGTGGAGTGGGTGACCATCGTGATCAGGCAGGAGATCACGAAGAAGCCCGTCGAGATCCAGACGTAGCGCTTCGCGCTCGCCAGGTCCCGCACCCCCTTCGACGTGTACGCCGGCAGGAAGATGCACAGCACCGTGTTGGTGCCGAACAGCCAGGCGAGCAGCACGTGCGGCGCGTCGGTCGCCTCGACCAGCCACAGCGGGATCACGGTGTGCAGCAGCACCTGGTTGGTCCACAGCACGCCGAGGAAGAACGTCAGCGCCATCCAGCCGCGGTTGCGCATCGGCCCGGGCCCGGTCGGCTTCACCCGGGCCGCGCCGCTGGCCACCCGCAGGTCGTGCGGCGCCTTGGGCAGCCGCACGATCCAGAAGGCGTTCGCGGCGAGCAGCGCCGCGGAGAGCCACGGGCTCCACCGGATCACGTCCAGGCTGCCGGTGGCCAGCGCCAGGCCGCCGACCATCGCGCCGACGGTGAAGCCGACGTTGAGCGAGGAGTACATGTAGGCCTGCGTCTCGATCCGCTCCTTCCGGGGCAGCACGTCGATGACGTACGCCTGGTGTGCGGCGCCACCGGCGGAGCCGACCAGCGCGAAGAGCAGCGCGACGGCCAGGTACTCCTCGAACGAGGTCACGAACGGCAGCAGCGCGAAGCTGAGCGCGTGGCCGGACGAGGCCACCGCCCACACCCGCTTCGGGCCGAGCCGGTCCACGATCCGCCCCGCCGGGTAGGCGAGGAGGAACTCGAGCACCCCGGCGATGGTCAGGCCGAGGCCGACCATCGCCGCCGACAGCCCGACCACCTGGGTCAGGAAGACCGCGCTGCCGGTCATGAACGCGCCGTCGCCGGTGGAGAACAGCATCGACTGGATCGCCAGCCGCTTCGACATCGGAGTGGGTGGGATCAGGCGCTTCAGGACGCCCCGCGCGTCCGGTACTTCGGTGCTCATCTCGGACGATTGTCCCTGGCCCCGATAGCGTCTGTCGCGTGGGTTATTGGCAGCCGCGCGGCGGCGTCGACGAGGTGGTCGGACAGGTCCGGTCGTGGCTCGACGGACCCGGCGAGGACCGGCTGGTGATCCCCACCTCCGGCTCCAGCGGCACGCCCAAGCGGGTGGTCCTCTCCCGGGCCGCGGTGCTCGCCTCGGTCGAGGCCAGCGCGCGCCGCCTCGGCGCCACCGGCCCGTGGGTGCTGGCGCTGCCGGTCACCTACATCGCCGGCCTCCAGGTGGTGGCCCGGTCCCTGGTCGCCGGCCACCCGCCGACCTCGTACGACGACTCCGGCTGGCCCGCGGGCGAGGGCTGGTTCACCTCGCTGGTGCCCACCCAGCTGCACCGCGCGCTGGGGCGGCCCGACGAGGTCGCCGCGCTGCGCCGCGCGCACACCGTGCTGCTCGGCGGCGGCCCGATCGACCCGGCGATGCGGGCGCGCGCCGAGGCCGAGGGGATCCGGGTGGTCGCCACCTACGGCGCGGCCGAGACCGCGGGCGGCTGCGTCTACGACGGCGTCGCGCTGGACGGGGTCGCGGTGGCGCTGGGAGCCGGGGGCCGGATCCGGATCGCCGGGCCGACCCTCTTCGACGGCTACCGGGACAACCCCGAGCTGACCCGCGAGACGCTCGTCGACGGCTGGTACCGCACCTCCGACGCCGGCCGGTTCGACGAGGACGGCCGCCTGCGGGTGATCGGGCGGATCGACGACGTCGTCGTCAGCGGCGGGGTCAACGTGCCCGGCCCGGCCGTCGCCTCGCGGCTGCGCGAGCACCCGGCGCTCGACCAGGCCGAGGTGCTCGGCGTGCCCGACGAGGAGTGGGGCAACCGGGTGGTCGCCTTCGTCGTCCCCGTCGCCGCGGGCGAGGGGGACGTGCCCGACCCGGCGGCCCTGCGCGAGTGGGTCGGCGCGGCGCACCCGCGCTCGTGGGCGCCGCGCCAGGTCGTCGTACTGGAGGAGCTGCCGTTGCTGACCAACGGCAAGCCCGACCGGCAGGCGCTCCGTGCGCTCGCGCTCGAGGCCGACGACCTCGAGGCCGACGAACGGGCGGAGCGGTCGTGACCGGGCTGCGGGTCGTCTCGATCCCGATGCGGACCCGGTTCCGCGGGATCACCGTGCGGGAGGCGGCGTTCGTCGAGGGGCCGGCCGGCTGGGGCGAGTGGAGCCCGTTCCTGGAGTACCCGGCCGACGTCGCCGAGCCGTGGCTCGCCTGCGCCGAGGAGGCCGCCGCCGGGGACTGGCCCGCGCCGGTGCGCGACCGGGTCCCGGTCAACGTCACCGTCCCCGCGGTCGGCCCCGAGCGGGCGCTCGAGATCGTGGCCGGCAGCGGCTGCCGGACCGCCAAGGTGAAGGTCGCCGACCCCGGCCAGCCGTTGGCCGAGGACGAGGCCCGGGTCGCCGCGGTCCGCCAGGCGCTGGGGCCCGACGGCCGGATCCGGGTCGACGCCAACGGCGCGTGGAGCGTCGAGGAGGCGGTCACGGCGATCGGCGTGTTGGACCGCGCCGCCGGCGGCCTGGAGTACGTCGAGCAGCCGGTCACCTCCGTCGAGGACCTGGCGCTCGTCCGCCGCCGCGTGGACGTCCCGATCGCCGCCGACGAGTCGATCCGCCGCGCGGCCGACCCGTACCGGGTCCGTGACCTGGAGGCGGCCGACGTCGCAGTGCTCAAGGTGCAGCCGCTCGGCGGCGTGCGTGCCTGCCTGGAGATCGCCGAGCGCATCGGGCTGCCGGTGGTGGTCTCCTCGGCGCTGGAGACCTCGGTCGGGATCGCGGCCGGGGTGGCGCTGGCCGCCGCGCTGCCGGAGCTGCCGCACGCCTGCGGCCTGGCCACGGTCCGGCTGCTCACCGACGACGTGGCGCACCACCCGCTGCTGCCCGTCGGCGGCGCGCTCCCGGTGGGGGCTCCCGCGGTCGACCCGGCGGCGCTGGACCGGCTGGCCGCGGCGCCGGACCGGGTCGCCCACTGGGAGGCCCGCCTCGCCGAGGTCCGGGCCCTGCGCGAGGATCGGGTGCTGTGAAGGATTCGCAGTCGTCCGCCGCCGCGCTGGCGGCCGCCGTGGTGGAGCACCTGCTCCGCGTGGGTGTCCGCGAGGTCGTGCTCGCCCCGGGCTCGCGCAACGCGCCGCTGGCGTTCGCGCTGTGGCAGGCCGAGCGGGACGGCGCGCTGCGGCTGCACACGCGCATCGACGAGCGCAGCGCCGGCTTCCTCGCGGTCGGGCTGACCCGGGTCGGCGCCCGCGCCGCGGTGGTCACCACGTCGGGCACCGCCGTGGCGAACCTGCACCCGGCCGTGCTGGAGGCGCTGCACGCCGGGCTGCCGTTGGTCGTCGTCTCCGCCGACCGGCCCGCGCGGCTGCGCGCCACCGGCGCCAACCAGACCACCGACCAGGTCGGCATCTTCGGCCGCCCGGTGCCCTCCCACGACGTGGCGTCGGTCGAGGCGCTCGCCACGGTCGCCGACGTGGCCGACGGCCCGCTCCACCTCAACGTCCAGCTGGACGCCCCGCTGGTGCCGACCGAGGCGGTCTACCCGGCCGCGATGGTGCCCACGCCCCCGGAGCCCGCCCCGCACTGGCGCGAGCCGGCCGGCCCGGCCACCGTGCTCGGGCGCGGACCCCGCACGGTGGTGGTCGCCGGCGACGACGCCAGACCGCCCG
>NZ_JBEGDJ010000095.1:0-6554 GCF_040191335.1 Nocardioides sp. YIM 152588
CGTCGGCGTCGCCGGTCGGGGCGGGCAGCTTGTGGCTGCGGGTGACGGTGAAGAACGGCACGTAGCGCAGCTTCAGCTCGACCCGCACCGCCGGCCGGCCCTCGGCACGGAGCGGCCCGGGCGGCCCGGGCGGGCCGGGTGCGGACCTGCCGACCCAGGTGGCGCCGAGCGGCGCCGGGCAACCCCAGCAGGCCCCGCGACCGCCGTACGGGGCTCCGGGGCAGCCGTTCGCCCCCGACTACAGCGGCGGCACCGCCGGGGGCTCCGGCCGTGGTGGCCGGAAGGGCCTGCTCATCGGCCTGGTCGCCGGCGGCGTCGCGCTGATCCTCCTCGTCTGCGGGGTCGGCGGCTTCTTCATCGTGACCGCCGGCGGCGGGCCGGGCGACGTGGTCGAGGACTACATCCAGGCCCAGATCGACGAGGACTTCGAGGCCGAGTGCGAGCTGCGCAGCGCTGACTACCGCGAGAACCTCCTCGACGAGGACGGCGACGACTGCGGGGACTACGCCGACCGGTCCGCCGACGACCTCGAGGACACCAAGAAGGACTTCGAGGACGAGTACGGCCAGTCCTACGACGACGCCTTCGACGACATCGAGTTCGACGTCGAGATCACCGACGTCAACGAGAAGGGCGACGACGAGGCGATCGTCGAGTACGAGGGCAGCTACGAGTACCAGGGCGACAACGACCAGTTCCTCGACGACTACTTCGGCGGCGACGAGACCGACTCCTTCACCGGCTGGTACCGGGTCGTCAAGGAGGACGGTGACTGGCGGGTCGACGAGGACTGCTCGGACGAGGAGTGCGCGTCGTAGATGCGCCCCGTCCTCGCCGGCGTCTGCCTCGTCCTGGCAACCCTCCTGGCCCCGCTGGCGATCGTCGGCAGCTGGGCGCACGCCCGGATCGACGACACTGACGCGTACGTCGAGACCGTGGCCCCGCTGGCCGACGAGCCCGCGCTGCGCGACGAGCTCGCCCGGGAGGTGGGTGACGCGGCCGTCGACGACCTGCGGGAGCGGCTGCCGTTCACCCTCCCGGCTGCCGCCGAGACCTGGGTCCGCGCCGCCGCCCAGGCCGTGGTCGACAACCCCGGCTTCCCCGAGACGTGGCGCGAGGCCAACCGGACGGTGCACGAGGAGTTCCTGCGGCTGGTCCGCGACGGCACGGACGTCGACGACGACGACTGGGTCAGCGTCGACGTCAGCCCCCTGCTGACCGCGACCCTGGAGCGGGTGGCGGGGGAGCGGGGGCTCGCGGTCTCCGTCGACGACCTCGCCCTGCGGGTCCCGATGGTGCGCGAGTCGACGCTGCTCGAGCAGCAGGAGCGGTACGACGCGCTGCGCGCGCTGGCCCGCCTCGGCTGGCTCGCCTGCGTGGTGCTCGTCGTGGTCGCGGTGGCCCTGGGCCGCGGCTGGCGCGGCCGGATGCGGGTGCTCGGCGTCGCCGGCCTGTGCCTGGCGACGGCGGCGGCGCTGACGATGATGGCGTCGCTGCCGGCCGCGGAGGTCGCCGGCCGACTGGCCGAGGAGGACCGCTCCGACATCGCCCGCCTGGTGACCGAGGTGGTGGTGCGGTCGCTGGCGCCGTACGCCGCCTGGTTCCTGGTGGCGGCGCCGATCGGCCTGGCGCTGCTCGTCGTCTCCTACCTCCCCGAGCGCGCCCGTCGCGGCTAGGCTCCCGGACGTGAGCCACCACCCGGGCGAGGAACCGCCGCCGCCCACCCAGGTCGTGCCCGGCGCCGGCGGCCAGCCCGGACCCGCATACGGGCAGCCCCCGTACGGTGCCCCCGGGCAGCAGCCCTACGGCGCGCCGGTCTACGGCGCACCGAGCGGTCCCGGCGTGCCGGGCGGGCCGGGTGGCTACCCGGCGCCGCCGACCGGCGGTGGCGGCGGCCGAGGAGGCATGGTGCTGGCGGCGGTCATCGGTGCCGTGGTCCTGGTGATCATCGGCGCCGTGATCGTGACGGTGGTGCTGCTCGCCGGCGGCGACGACGGCGAGGAGCCGAAGACCCAGGTCACCATCACGACGACGGTGCCCGCTTCGGAACCGACCGCCGAGACGGGACCCACCGTCGACGAGTCCGGGCTGCCGGCGGAGGGACCGTCGTCGGTCGTCCAGGCGTTCCTGGTCGCGGTGAACGCCGGCGACTGCGCGAGCGCGACGGACCTGGTCAGCGCGAACTTCCTGGCCACCCAGGGGGAGTGCGACGAGGGGATGCCCGCGTCCTTCACGTGGACGCTGGGCGCGGAGTCGATCGACGAGCCGGCGCGGACCGCCACGGTCACCGCGACGCTGATCGACGACACCACCAGCCAGGACGCCACCTTCGGCCTGGTCGTCGAGGACGGCGGCTGGAAGATCGACGCCATCGCCTGACGCGCTCCCCGGTGGTTGAGGTGCGAGGCGCCCCGGCGCCGAGCCTCGAAACCACCCCTCGCCGTGGGGTGGTGGTTTCGAGGCTCGCTTCGCTCGCACCTCAACCACCGGGCCGGCTCGCTTCGCTCGCACCTCAACCACCGGGCCGGCTCGCTTCGCTCGCACCTCAACCACCGGAGACGGGGCCGCCCTAGGGTTGGGCGCGTGGGTCACGGACACGGGCACGGGCATGGCCACGCCGCGGGGCGGGCGGCCGACCGGCGCCGGCTGCGCTGGGTGCTCGGCGTCACCGGCGTGGTGCTGCTGGCCGAGGTGCTCGGCGCCTGGATCACCGGGTCGCTGGCGCTGCTGGCCGACGCCGGGCACATGGCCACCGACGCCGGCGCCGTCGTGCTCGCGCTCGGGGCGTCGTACCTGGCCGCGCGGCCGGGCGGGCGCGGCTCGACCTTCGGCTACCACCGGGCGGAGGTGGTCGCCGCCGGCGTGAACGGGCTCGTGCTGCTCGTCGTGTGCGCCTACATCGCGGTCGCCGCGGTCGGCCGCCTCGGCGACCCGCCGGAGGTCGAGGGGCTGCCGCTGATCGGCTTCGCCTCGATCGGCCTGGCCGCCAACGTGGTCTCGCTGCTGATCCTGCGTCGCGCCGACTCCGGGTCGCTCAACATCCGCGGAGCCTTCAACGAGGTGCTCGCCGACGCGCTCGGCTCCGTCCTGGCGGTCGTGGTCGGCGTCGTGGTCTGGCTGTGGGGCTGGTACCTGATCGACCCGCTGGCCTCGCTGGTGATCGCCGCGATGATCCTGCCCCGCGCGCTGGTGCTGATCCGCGACGTCGGCCGGGTGCTGCTCGAGATCGCGCCGGCCGACCTCGACGTCGACGAGGTCCGCCACCACCTGCTGCACGCCCCCGGCGTGGTCGAGGTGCACGACCTGCACGCCTGGACGATCACCAGCGGGATGGCCTCGCTCTCGGCCCACGTCACGGTCACCGACGCGGCCCTGGCCGAGCGCGGCGTCGGCGCGATCCTGGACGACCTGGGTGCGTGCGTGGCGGACCACTTCGACGTACGGCACACGACGTTCCAGGTGGAGCCCGAGAGCCACCGGGACCACGAGGACCTCGGCGCGCTGCACGAGGCGGCGCCCGAGCGCTGAGCTCCGGCGATCGCGTCGTCACATCCCGAATGGCCCTCTTTCTCGCGTTTACGGGGCCAATCGGGATGTGACGACGCCGAATGCGGATCTGCGACCCGGCCGAGTAGGTTGGCAACGACGGTGTGTCCCGGATCACATGCGCCACCCCTGCGTGGGTCCGCGGCCGCACTCCCGACGACCCGGGACGAGGCGGACAACCCCGCCGAGCCCGGCGACAAGGAAGAGGTGCCCTCGTGAACGACGCTGCGAACGACCCGGTGTTCGGCCCGGCGCCTACCGCGACCGCGGTGGAGCACGACCTGGTCCAGCTGCTGACCCCGGAGGGGGAGCGGGTGCACCACCCCGAGTACGACGTCGACGTCACCCCCGAGCAGCTGCGGACCTTCTACCGCGACATGTTCCTGGTCCGCCGGCTCGACATGGAGGCCACCGCGCTGCAGCGCCACGGCGAGCTCGGCCTGTGGGCCCAGCTGCTCGGCCAGGAGGCCGCCCAGGTCGGCGCCGGCCACGCGCTCGCCCCGCAGGACTTCGTCTTCCCCACCTACCGCGAGCACGGCGTCGCCTGGGTGCGCGGCGTCGACCCGGTCGCGCTGCTCGGCCTGTTCCGCGGCGTCGACAACGGCGGCTGGGACCCGCTGGAGAAGAACTTCAACCTCTACACGATCGTGATCGGCGCCCAGGTGCTGCACGCCTGCGGCTACGCGATGGGGATGCAGCGCGACGGCGTCGTCGGCAGCGGCGACCCCGAGCGCGACGGCGCCGTGCTGGCCCACTTCGGCGACGGCGCCTCCTCCCAGGGCGACGTCAACGAGGCGTTCATCTTCGCCGCCTGGGCCAACGCCCCGGTGGTCTTCTTCTGCCAGAACAACCAGTGGGCGATCAGCGAGCCGATCGAGAAGGTCTCCCGGATCCCGCTCTACCAGCGGGCCAACGGCTTCGGCTTCCCGGGCGTCCGCGTCGACGGCAACGACGTGCTGGCCACGTACGCCGTCACGCAGGCCGCGCTGCGCCGGGCCCGCGAGGGGCAGGGCCCCATGCTGATCGAGGCCTACACCTACCGGATGGGCGCCCACACCACGACCGACGACCCGACGCGCTACCGGCTCGGCGAGGACGTCGAGCACTGGAAGCTGAAGGACCCGCTGGCCCGGGTGGAGGCGCACCTGCGCCGCAACGGCCTGGCCGACGAGGAGTTCTTCACCGACCTCGCCGCCGAGGCGGACGCGCTCGGCGAGCGGATGCGGACCGAGTGCCACGCGCTCCCGGACCCCGACCCGCTGGGTGTCTTCGACCACGTCTTCGTCGAGCAGACCCCCGAGCTGGCGGCGCAGCGGGCGGCGGTGGCCGCCCACCGGGCCTCGTTCGCGCAGGAGGGAGGTGCGGCATGACCACCACGACCATGACCCTGGCCAAGGCCCTCAACGCCGCCCTGCGCCGCTCCATGGAGGAGGACGCCAAGGTGCTGGTGATGGGCGAGGACGTCGGCCGGCTGGGCGGCGTCTTCCGGATCACCGACGGCCTGCAGAAGGACTTCGGCGAGGAGCGGGTGATGGACACCCCGCTCGCCGAGTCCGGCATCGTCGGCACCGCGGTCGGCCTCGCGATGCGCGGGTACCGGCCGGTCGTGGAGATCCAGTTCGACGGCTTCGTGTACCCCGCCTACGACCAGATCGTCTGCCAGGTCGCGAAGTTCTGCGCCCGCACGCAGGGGCGGGTGCCGATGCCGATCGTGATCCGGATCCCGTTCGGCGGCGGCATCGGCGCCGTGGAGCACCACAGCGAGTCGCCGGAGGCGCAGTTCGCGCACACGCCCGGCCTCAAGGTCGTGGCGTGCTCCAACCCGGTCGACGGGTACTGGATGCTGCAGCAGGCCATCGCCAGCGACGACCCGGTGATCTTCCTGGAGCCGAAGCGGCAGTACCACTCGACCAAGGCCGAGGTCGACGACGAGGCGACCCCCGGCCCGCTGTGGGCCTCCCGGGTCGTCCGGGCCGGCGACGCGGCCACCCTCATCGCCTACGGGCCGACCGTGGGCACCTGCCTGGACGCGGCCTCGGTCGCCGCCGACGAGGGCCGCCAGCTCGAGGTGATCGACCTGCGCACGCTGTCTCCCTTGGACATGGGACCCGTCCACGAGTCGGTCCGTCGTACCGGGCACGCGGTGGTGGTCCACGAGGCGCACGTCAACCTCGGCATGGGCGCCGAGGTCGCCGCCCGGGTCACCGAGGAGTGCTTCTACTCCCTGGAGGCGCCCGTGCTGCGGGTCGGCGGCTGGGACACGCCCTACCCGCCGGCGCGGGTGGAGGAGGAGTACCTGCCCGACCTGGACCGGGTGCTCGACGCCGTCGACCGGTCGCTGGCCTTCTGAGGGGGAGGACGAGATGCCCGAGTACAAGCTGCCCGACGTCGGCGAGGGGCTGACCGAGGCCGAGATCGTGACCTGGCGGGTGAAGGTCGGCGACGTGGTCGCGGTCAACGACATCATCGTCGAGATCGAGACGGCCAAGTCGATCGTCGAGCTGCCCTCGCCGTACGCCGGCGAGGTGAGCGCGCTGCTGGTCGAGGAGGGGGACACCGTCACGGTCGGTACGCCGATCATCGCGATCGGGGCCGCAGCGCCGGTGGCCGAGCCCGCCCCCGCGCCGGCCGGTCCGACGCAGCCGTCGGCCCCGATCGACACCAACGTCCCGCCCGCGGGGAACCCGACGCTGGTCGGCTACGGGCCGAAGCAGCGCGAGCTGCGGCGGCGGGCGCGGGTCGGCGTACCTGCCGATGCGCCGGTCGCACCCGCGGCGGAGGTGCCGGCGGAGGTGCCGGCGGAGGTGCCGGCGGAGGTGCCGGCGGAGGTGCCGGCGGAGGTGCCGGCGGAGGTGCCGGTGGCCACGGCCGCCTCGACGCGCGTGCTGGCCAAGCCGCCGGTGCGGAAGCTGGCCCGCGACCTCGGCGTGGACCTGGCCGGGGTGGCCGGGAGCGGGCCCGAGGGCCGGGTGACCCGCGACGACGTGCAGGCGGCCGCGGCGCCGGCC
>NZ_JBEGDJ010000096.1:0-6269 GCF_040191335.1 Nocardioides sp. YIM 152588
CGGTGCCGCGGTCTCGGTCCATGCGGTCGCGGCGACCGGCAACTTCGTGGTCGGCGTGGCCGTCGGCGTCGCGGTCGCCGCCGTCAGCTCGGCGCTGGTCGGCATCCCGGCCCGGCGGCACGGCGAGGCCGGCGCCGATGTCGACCGAGTCGCCGTAGCCCAGCCGCCCCGAGCCGCCGGCGCCCCAGCAGCGGACCCCTCCGGAGGACATCAGCGCGCAGGAGTGGAGGCGGCCGGCCGTGATCGCGATCGCCGTCCCGCCCAGCGGCACGTCGCCGACGTCGGCCGGCGTCTCCTTGCCGAGCACGCTCCCGTCCCCGACGGTGTCGGTGTCGCCGTACCCGAGCCGGCCGAAGGTGCCGCTCCCCCAGCAGCGGACGGCGCCGGTGGTCATCAGCGCGCACGTGTGGCCGACGCCGGCGGCGACCGCGACGGCCGTCCCGCCCAGCGGCACGTCCCCCGCGTCGGCCGGGGTCGCCTTGTCGAGGTGCTCGCCGTTCCCGACCGTCTCCGTGTCGCCGTACCCCAGCCCCGCGAAGCCCCCGTAGCCCCAGCAGCGGACCGCGCCGGTGCTCATCACCGCGCACGTGTGCACGTCGGTCGCGGTGATCGCGACCGCCGTCCCGCCCAGCGGCACGTCGCCCGCGTCGGCCGGGGTCTCCTTGCCACCGTTGGTGCCGTTCCCGACGGCCAGGGCGTCGCCGTACCCCAGCTGACCGCTGTTCCCGAGCCCCCAGCAGCGGACCGCGCCGGTGCTCATCAGCGCGCACGTGTGGGCGCCGCCGGCCGCGATCGCGACCGCCGGCCCGCCCAGCGGCACGTCGCCCGCGTCGGCCGGGGTCTCCGTGCCCACGTCTCCGGCACCGACGCTCGCGGTGTCGCCGTACCCGAGCCGCCCGTCGTCGCCGAGGCCCCAGCAGCGGACCGCGCCGCCGTCCATCAGCGCGCACGTGTGCTCGTCCCCCGCGGCGATCGCGACCGCCGTCCCGCCCAGCGGCACGTCCCCGACATCGGTCGGGGTCTCCGTGCCCACCGCTCCGGCACCGACGCTCGCGGTGTCGCCGTACCCCAGCTGACCGGAGTCGCCCAGGCCCCAGCAGCGGACGGCGCCCGTGGTCAGCAGCGCACACGTGTGGGAGCCGCCCGCGGCGAGGGAGGCCGCGGCCACCCGCCTCGTCTGCGACGAGGCCTGCTCCGCCGACGCCGTCCCACCCGGTACGACGGCGGCCAGCGCGGCGACCAGGCCGAGGACCACGGCAGCGACCCAGCGGCGCCGCACGGACCGGTCCGACCGGGTGGGCGTCACGGGAGACCGGTCGGTCGCCGTCGACACCCCAGGCACGCTACTCGCGCCGGACGGACCTGCCTAGGCCGTCAGGAGGAGCGGCGCACGGCCCACTCGCGGATCGCCTCGATCCGCTGCTGGAGCTGGTCGGCGGTCGCCACCGCGGCGGCCGGCCCCCCGCACTGCTTGCGCAGCGCCGCGTGGGTGACGCCGTGCGGCTGGTTGGTCCGGTGGTACCAGGAGGCGACCAGGCCGTTGAGCTCGCGGCGCAGGACCGCCAGGTGCTCGTGGGTGGTCACGTCGGCGACGGTGTCCGGCTCCGGCTTGGCCGCCACGGAGTCGCGGGCGGCCCGCTGCGCGCTGCGCCGGTCGTCCTGCCGCTTGCGCAGCAGGTCCTTGACCTGGTCCGGCTCGAGCAGGCCGGGGATGCCGAGGAAGTCCATCTCCTCGTCCGATCCGACGTGCACCTCGCCCTCGTGGCCGAACTGCGCGCCCTCGTAGAGCGCGTGGTCGAAGCGGGCCTGGGAGCCCAGCGCCTCCCACGGACCGGACTCCAGCTCGTCCGACGCCGACTCGGAGGCGTTGGCCTTCGCCATCAGGTCCTCCTCGGCGGCGAAGATGTCGCCGTCCTCGGACTGCGGCTTGCCGAGCACGTGGTCGCGCTGCGCCTCCATCTCGCCGGCGTGCTTGAGCAGGCCGGGGACCGAGGGCAGGAAGACCGAGGCGATCTCGCCCCGGGTGCGGGCGCGCACGAAGCGGCCGACCGCCTGGGCGAAGAAGAGCGGTGTCGAGATGGTGGTCGCCCACACCCCGACCGCGAGCCGCGGCACGTCGACGCCCTCGGAGACCATCCGGACCGCGACCAGCCAGCGCCGGCTGCCGTCCTCGGAGAACTCCGAGATCTTCTTCGACGCCGCCTTCTCGTCGGAGAGGACGATGGTCGGCAGCTCGCCGGTGATCTGCTTCAGCGTCTTGGCGTACGAGCGGGCCGACTCCTGGTCGGTCGCGATCACCAGCCCGCCGGCGTCGGGCACGTGGCGGCGCACCTCGGTGAGGCGCTTGTCCGCCGCGGCCAGGACCGACGGTATCCAGGAGCCCTTCGGGTCCAGCGCGGTGCGCAGCGCCTGCTGGGTCAGGTCCTTGGTCAGCGGCCCGCCGAGGCTGGCCACCACCTCGTCGCCGGCCTTGGTGCGCCAGGTCATCTCGCCGGAGTACGCGAGGAAGAGGACCGGTCGCACGACGTGGTCGCGCAGCGCGTCGGCGTACCCGTAGGTGAAGTCGGCGCGCGAGGTCGGCACCCCGCCCTCGCCCGGCTCGTAGCTGACGAACGGGATCGGGTTGATGTCGGAGCGGAACGGCGTGCCGGTCAGCGCCAGGCGGCGGGTGGCGGGCTCGAACGCCTCCCGCACGCCCTCACCCCAGGTCAGGGAGTCGCCGGCGTGGTGCACCTCGTCGAGGATGACCAGCGTGCGGAAGCGCTCGGTGCGGATCCGCAGCGCCAGCGGGTTCACGCCGACGCCGGCGTAGGTCACCGCGACGCCGACGTAGTCCTTGGAGATCTTGCCCTGGCCCGCGGAGTAGCTCGGGTCGATCGGCAGGCCGGCCTTCGCGGCGGCCGCGGCCCACTGCACCTTGAGGTGCTCGGTGGGCGCCACGATGATCAGCCGGTCGATGACCCGCCGGTTCATCAGCTCGGAGGCGACGGTCAGCGCGAAGGTCGTCTTGCCCGCGCCGGGCGTCGCCACGGCGAGGAAGTCGCGCGGCCCGCGCTCCAGGTAGTCGTTGAGGGCGGCCGCCTGCCAGGCTCGCAGGGACGGCGCGGTACCCCAGGCGGCGCGCTCGGGCCAGGCCGGACCGAGTCCGGTCCTGGCAAGCGCGGCGCCGTCGTCGGCGCCGGTCACTCGGCGTCGTCCGGGTTGTCGTCGCCGCCGAGCTCTTCCCAGATCTCCTTGCACTCCGGGCACACCGGGTACTTCTCCGGCGCCCGGCTGGGGACCCAGACCTTGCCGCAGAGGGCGACCACGGGGGTGCCCATCACCATCGCCTCGGTGAGCTTCTCCTTGGCGACGAAATGCGACATCCGGTCGTGATCACCGGCGTCTGTCGGGACGGTACGGCGGTCCTCGCGGACGTCCGTGTCTGTCGAGAAGCCGATCGTGGTCACGGGGTCAGTCTAGACGCCGTCGGTGTCCAGGTCAGTGCCCGGCCGACACATCCACGTCCGCCGGCAGCTGCCAGCGGACCACGGCGGCCACCGCCAGGGTGATCACGGCACCCGCCAGACCGACCGCGGCGACCGCGTCCGCGAAGGCCGCCATCGCCGACGACTCGACCGACGTCCCCAGCGCCCCGGTCAGCGACTCGGTCGCCTGCTCGGGCGCGCCCACCGGGAGCCCGGCCCGGTAGACCGCACCGGCGAGGCTGCCGAGGAGCGCGACGCCGAGCACGCCGCCCACCTCGTACGACATCTCCTCGACCGCGGCCGCCGAGCCGGCCTGGTGCGCCGGCGCGCTGCCCATGATCAGGGCGGAGGCCAGCCCGAGCGCCGCGGTGCCGAACCCGACCAGGAGGAAGGCCAGCGCCACCCCCGGGTACGGCAGCGGCCGCGGGAGGAGCCAGAGCACCGCCAGGCCGGCGGCCAGGACCAGCAGCCCCGCGACCAGCACCCGCCGGGCGCCGACCCGGGCCGCGACGGCCGGCGCCACCGGCGGCCCGACCAGGCCGCCCAGCGCCATCGGCAGCAGCGCGAAGCCGGCGACCAGCGGCGACCAGCCCTGCACCAACTGCAGCCACTGCGAGCCGACGAAGAGCAGCGCCATGATGACCGTGCTGCTGACCAGGGCGGTCAGCACGCCGGACCGGAAGACCGGGTCGAGGAAGAGCCGGACCGCGAGCATCGGCTCGTCCTGGCGGGCGCAGCGCAGCACGAAGCCGCCGAGCACCGCCGCGCCCAGCAGGAGCAGCCCGAGGGTGGCGGGCTCCGGGCCGTCCTTGCCGAGGTGCTTGACCGCGTAGACGACGGCGACCATGCCGCCGACCGAGAGCAGTACGCCGGCGGGGTCGATGCGCCCCGGCCGGTCGGAGCGGCTCTCGGGCAGCAGCAGCCGGCCGGCGACCAGCGCGACGACCATCAGCGGGACGTTGACCAGGAACGCGGCGTGCCAGCTGAAGACCTCGAGCAGGGCGCCGCCGACGATCGGGCCGATCGCGCCGCCGACGGCCGCCGTCGAGGCCCAGAGCCCCAGCGCGGTGGCCCGCTCGCGCGGGTCCGGGAAGAGCACCCGGATCATCGAGAGCGTGGCCGGCATGATCATCGCGCCGCCGACGCCGAGCAGCGCGCGGATCGCGATCACCTCGCCGGGCGACTGCGCGACGAGCACCGCCAGCGAGGCCACGCCGAAGATCGCGAAGCCGGTCAGCAGCATCCGCCGGCGGCCCCAGCGGTCGGCCAGGGCGGCGATCGGGATCAGCAGCCCGGCCAGCACCAGGGCGTAGGCATCGACCATCCACAGCTGCGCCAGCGCGCCGGCGCCGAGGTCGGCGGTCAGGTCGGGCAGCGCGACGTTGAGGACGGTCATGTCCATGACCACGACGAGCAGGCTGGCGCCGAGCACCGCCAGGCCCGCCCAGCGGCGCGGCGGCGCGGTCGCGGTCGGGGCCGGGGTCGGGGGGCTCTGCAGCGTCATCGGACGCCACCCCCCTCGAGGAACGACGTGCAGACCAGCATGCGCGCGTCGCGCCGGGTGACGTCGCCGGCCACGAGCGCGTCGCGGGCGCCGACCAGCAGGCCGTAGACGGCGTGGGCGAACCAGCGCGCCGGCATGTCGGAGCGGAGCACGTCGGCACGCTGGGCGGCCGCGTAGAGCGCGATCTCCCGGGCGAAGAGGGCCTCGGAGCGCTGCCGCAACCCGGCGTCGCTGACCACGGTGGGGTCGGTGAGCGCGATGCCGAACTCCTCGGCGTCCTCGACGTACCGCTCGAGCATGCCGACCAGGACGGTGCGCAGTGCGGCGGCGTCCCGCGCGCCGGCCGCCGCGGCCTCGGCCGCGGAGAGGCTCCGCTCCCAGCGCTCGAGCGAGCGCAGCCCGATCTCGCGCAGCAGGTCCTCGCGGCTGGCGAAGTGGCGGTGCACGGTGGCCCGCCCGACGCCGGCGGCGGCGGCGATCTGCGCCATCGACGCCGTCGGCTCGACCGCCAGCAGCCGCTGCGCGGCCACGACGACGGTGTCGCGGGTACTCATGTGTTCCTCCGTGTCTCAGATGAGACACAACTGTCTCATTTGAGACACTGATGTCTCAAGTCCGCGATGCCTGGAGCGGCGTCAGTTCATCTCCGGGTCGGCGGGGCGGGTGACGTGCAGGGCCAGGTCGCCGGGCTGGCGCCGCATCACGGAGCGCCACAGGCCGCCGGTGTCCCCGGTGAAGACGTCGTCGCGGTCCGCGGGCACCACGTACCAGCTGCCCTCGGCGATCTCGGCCTGGAGCTGGCCCGCGCCCCACCCGGCGTAGCCGGCGAAGATCCGCAGCCGGTGCACGGTCCCCTCCACCAGCTCGGCGGGCGTGTCCAGGTCCAGCAGGCCGAGGCCCTCCCAGACCGGCTGGAACCCGGCGGCGTCCTGGCCGCCGGGCAGCGCCTCGGCGACGGCGAGCGCGCCGTCGGTCGACACCGGGCCGCCCTGGAAGAGCACCTCGGGCTCCTCGACCACGTCGCCCCAGTCCCCCAGCACCTCACCGACCGGTACGACGGACGGCCGGTTGAGCACCACGCCGAGAGCCCCGTCCTCGCTCACGTCGAGCAGCAGCACCACGGTGTCGACGAAGTTGGGGTCGAGCAGGTCGGGGCTCGCGAGCAGCAGCATGCCGGGCTCCGGGGCCACCTCGTCGCTCACCGCTCCATCATCCCCCATGCCGGCGCCGGGCGGACCCGCCGACCAGACCGCCGCGGCGGCCGGGCCGCGGCGTCAGGCCGCGAGCGCCGCGCGGAG
>NZ_JBEGDJ010000097.1:0-5312 GCF_040191335.1 Nocardioides sp. YIM 152588
GCGCTCGTCGCCGCCGACACCACCGTGGGCCGCGACGGGCTGACCGCGCACGCCCTCGACCACGACCTGCTCCGCTCCGCTCTCGGGCTCGGAGTCGCGGCCCTCGCGCTTCTCGCGCGGCGCCCGCTCGACCGGCTTGGGGTCGGCGATCCGGCCCTTGGTGCCCGGCGCGATGCCCTGGTCGTGGAAGAGGTGCTCGGAGGTCGAGTAGGTCTCCACGGGCTCGTCGAAGGGCAGGTCGAGCGCCTTGTTGATCATCTTCCAGCGATGGACGTCGGTCCAGTCGACCAGCGTGATCGCGATGCCCGAGGCGCCGGCGCGGCCGGTACGACCGATCCGGTGGACGTAGGTCTTGTCGTCCTCGGGGCAGGTGTAGTTGATGACGTGGGAGACGCCGGAGACGTCGATGCCGCGCGCGGCGACGTCGGTGGCCACCAGCACCCGGAGCTTGTTCTCGCGGAACTTGGTCAGCGCGCGCTCGCGGGCGGCCTGCTGCATGTCGCCGTGCAGCGCGCTGGCCTTGAAGCCGCGCTCCTCGAGGTCGTCGGCGACCCGCTGCGCCTGGCGCTTGGTGCGGGTGAAGACGATGATCTTGTCGGCGTCCTCGGCCTGGAGGACGCGCCCGATGATCTCGGGCTTGTCCAGGTCGTGGGCGAGGTAGATGAACTGGGCCGTGGCGGGCACGGTCGCGTTCTCGTACGACGACTCGGCGCGGATGTTCATCGGGTGCCGCATGTGCATCCGGGCCAGCGCCACGATCGCCGAGGGCATCGTCGCGGAGAAGAGCATCGTCTGCCGGGTCTCCGGGGTGAGCCGGAGCAGCCGCTCGACGTCGGGCAGGAAGCCCAGGTCGAGCATCTCGTCGGCCTCGTCGAGCACCAGCGCGTGCACGTGGGAGAGGTCGAGCGCGCGGCGGTTGGCGAGGTCGATCAGGCGGCCCGGGGTGCCGACGACGATGTCGACGCCGGTCTCGAGGGCCTCCAGCTGCGGCTCGTAGCCGACGCCGCCGTAGACGGTGAGGACGCGCAGGCCGCGGTCGCGGCTGGCGACGGTGAGGTCGCTGGCGACCTGGAGGGCCAGCTCGCGGGTCGGGGCCACGATCAGCGCCTGCGGCTTGCCCTGCGGCAGCTCGGCGTAGTCGGGGTCGGTCGGGGCCACGCTCCGCTGCAGCACCGGGATGCCGAAGGCCAGCGTCTTGCCGGTGCCGGTGCGGGCCTGGCCGATCAGGTCGGTGCCCATCAGGGCGACCGAGAGGGTCATCTCCTGGATCGCGAACGGGTGGGTGATCCCGGCCCGCTCGAGGGAGTCGCAGATCGCCGGCATCACGCCGAGGTCGCGGAAGGTCGGCCCGGGGGCCGCGGTCTCCGCCACGGTCTCGGTGGGCGTGTCGTTGTCGGCCGGGGCGCTCTCGGCGCCGGCCTGGATGTCGTTCGTCAGTGTCCTGTCGCTTTCGTGAGTGTCAGCCGTCGGGCCGCGTCTCGCGCGGTTTTCTCCGCGCTCGCGGCCGTGCAGTTGATTCGATCGATGCGGCTGCGAGACGACTACCTCGTCGGCCCTTCACACTCAGCCGCGCACATACGTGGGTGGCGCCAGCAGTCTGCGGAGCAGCTCCTGGGTGCGCTCTACCCGGCTCCATCCTATCGGTACGCTGCGCCCATGCCCGAAACCGCCGATCTCTCCGCGGGTTCCGAGGGGGCCGCGGAGCCCCCCGCCCCTGACGCTCCGGACGCCGCCGGGGAGTCGTCCGCGCTCGCCGAGCCCGCCTACCGGCAGGCCGTCGTCGACCTGCTCGCGGTGATCGCCTACGGGGAGATCACCGCCTTCGAGCGGCTCGTCGAGGACGCCCGGTTGGCGCCGACGTTGGCGGACACGGTGGAGCTGGCGACGATGGCGTGCGTCGAGTTCGACCGCGTGCACGGGCTGCACGGCCGGATCCGCGAGCTCGGCGGCGACCCGTTCGCCGCGATGGAGCCGTTCAAGGAGTCGATCGCGACCTTCCACGCGCACACCGCGCCGGCGGACTGGTACGAGGGCCTGGTCAAGGCGTACGTCGGCGACGGGCTCGCCAGCGACTTCCACCGTGAGATCGCGGCCTACCTGGACCCGGCCACCCGTGACGTCGTGGTGGCGACCCTGGAGGGCACCGACCACTCCCAGTTCGTGGTGGACCGGGTGCGCGCCGGCATCGCCGAGGACCCGCGGCTGGGCGGTCGCCTGGCCCTGTGGGGCCGCCGGCTGATGGGGGAGGCGCTGATCCAGGCGCAGCGGGTCGCCGCCGACCGTGACGCCCTCACCGCGCTGCTCACCGGCGGCGTGGACCGGCCCGGGCTGGACCTGGTCGCCCTGGGGCGGATGTTCACCCGGCTCACCGAGCGCCACGCGGCGCGGATGGCGGACCTCGGCCTCGAGGCCTGAGCAGTCAGGCCCGGGGTGGGCGCCGCGGAGGGGGTAGTCCCTGACGAAAAGCACCTGAGATCCGCCGAGGGCGGTGCTTTTCGTCAGGGACTACCCACCTCCGGGCGGTGTCAGCTGGTCGGCTCGGTCGGCTCGGTGGGGTCGGTGGGGTCGGTGGGCTCCGCCGGCGTCGGGCCGGTACGCCGCATGCCGATCGTCGTCACCAGCGCCGGGTGGTCCGAGGCGATCCGCATCTCGCGGGTCTCCTTGAGGCGGGTCGAGTCCTGCGCGAACAGGTACATCACGCCGCGGTCCTTGGTGTAGGTGAAGCCGGCCGCGGCCATCTTGGGCGCCGCAGACCACGCGCCCTGGTTGGGGTGGGAGTTCATGTCGCCGCCGACCAGCACGGGGCCGTGGGCCGCGAGGGTGCGCACGGTCTCGACGAGCACGTCCATGCCGGCGCCGTAGCGCTGGACCCGGGTCATGGTGGGCTTGCCGTGCTGGCGCGGGAACCTCGCCGGGTTGGTCATCATGTGGGTGGAGACGACCGAGACGATGGCGCCGTCGCGGCGCTGCAGCATCGTCCACGTGGCGTAGCGGTCCCAGGTGAACTTCTTGCCGCCCGAGTAGCCGGTGTCGTCGTC
The DNA here is from genome assembly GCF_040191335.1 of Nocardioides sp. YIM 152588. Classification (NCBI taxonomy): domain Bacteria; kingdom Bacillati; phylum Actinomycetota; class Actinomycetes; order Propionibacteriales; family Nocardioidaceae; genus Nocardioides; species Nocardioides sp. YIM 152588. The sequence goes on from NZ_JBEGDJ010000097.1 coordinate 3,039, forward strand.
GACGAGCTTCACGCGGCCGGCGTCGAGCAGGTCCCACTTCCGGTCGCGCCAGACGACGACGTTGTTCATGGACTGGTTCCCGCCGAGCGTCTGGTCGGGGGCGGGGTCGCGGTAGCCGTCGTAGCCGGGAGCCTTGGCGAGGATCGTCTCCATGCTCCGCTTGGAGACCTCGTTGAGCAGCACGAAGTCGGGGCTGTCGGCGGTCAGCTTGCGCATGGAGGCGGCGAACTTGGCGTTCGACGTCCGGTTCGGGATGTTGGCGACGGCGGTGGTGATCCGGCGGCGCACCTCGAAGCCGACCGGCGCGGTGATGTCGGTGGGCGCGCCGACGGCGAGGCCCGAACCCGTCCGGCCATCGCTCTCCGGCTGCTCCGTGACGGGGTCGGTCGGCGTCGCGGTCGGCACGGTGCTCCCGGCGGCCTCGGCGGCCGAGGCGAGGCTCTTCGCCGCGTCGCGGCCGGGGTCGCCGTCGGGGGTGCTGCCGGCGTACGCGCTCGGCAGCGAGGTCGGGGTCGGGACCGTCGTGGTCTCGTGGGCCAGCTGGACCGAGCCCGGGGCCGAGGTCCCGGAGACCTGGACGATGCCGAAGAGCAGGGCGGCCACGGCGGCGACCCCGCCGACGAGGATCAGCGGGTTCGGGTGGGAAGGCAGGCGCGGGCGCACGCGGGGAGTCTAGGTTCGGCCGTCTCACGAGAGAACAGAAGTCACAGAGATCCCTTGCGTTTCGGCCCGAAGTTGGGTAGATGGTCCCGGGTCCGCCGGATCTCGTCCGGCCGGTGGGTGCTGCTCCGAACCCCGAGGGGGGCGGTCTACGCTGGCGAACGGACCCCTCCCGACGACCCTCCCCAGGAGCAGACCGTGGCAGTGATCGAAGCCGTTGGCGCCCGCGAGATCCTCGACTCGCGCGGCAACCCCACTGTCGAGGTCGAGGTTCTCCTCGACGACGGCGCGTTCGCCCGGGCGGCGGTGCCCAGCGGCGCCTCCACCGGTGCCTTCGAGGCGGTCGAGCTGCGCGACGGCGGCGAGCGCTACCTGGGCAAGGGCGTGCAGCACGCCGTCGACGCCGTCGTGCGCACGATCGGCCCGGCGCTGGAGGGCCTCGACGCGGCCGACCAGCGGGTCGTGGACCAGACGATGCTGACCGCGGACGGCACCCCGAACAAGGCGCAGTTCGGCGCGAACGCGATCCTCGGCGTCTCGCTCGCGGTCGCCCGCGCGGCCGCGGACTCCGCGGACCTGCCGCTCTACCGCTACGTCGGCGGCCCCAACGCCCACGTGCTGCCGGTCCCGATGATGAACATCCTCAACGGCGGCTCGCACGCCGACTCCAACGTGGACATCCAGGAGTTCATGATCGCGCCGATCGGCGCGCCGTCGTTCCGCGACGCGCTGCGCTCGGGCGCCGAGGTCTACCACGCGCTGAAGTCGGTGCTGAAGAAGAAGGGCCTGGCCACCGGCCTCGGCGACGAGGGCGGCTTCGCGCCCAACCTGGAGAGCAACCGCGCCGCGCTCGACCTGATCGGCGAGGCCGTGCAGGCCGCCGGCTACGAGCTCGGCAAGGACATCGCCCTGGCCCTCGACGTCGCCGCCAGCGAGTTCTTCACCGACGGCGCCTACACCTTCGAGGCCGCCGCCAAGTCCGCGGCCGAGATGACCGCCTACTACGCCGACCTGGTCGCGTCGTACCCGATCGTCTCCATCGAGGACCCGCTGGACGAGGACGACTGGGACGGCTGGAAGACCATCACCGACGAGCTCGGCGGCAAGATCCAGATCGTCGGCGACGACCTGTTCGTGACCAACGTGGAGCGGCTCCAGCGCGGCATCACCGGCGGCCAGGCCAACGCGCTGCTGGTGAAGGTGAACCAGATCGGCTCGCTCACCGAGACGCTGGACTCCGTCGAGCTCGCCCACCGCAACGGTTTCCGCTGCATGATGAGCCACCGCTCGGGCGAGACCGAGGACACCACCATCGCCGACCTCGCCGTCGCCACCAACTGCGGCCAGATCAAGACCGGCGCGCCGGCCCGCTCCGAGCGCGTCGCCAAGTACAACCAGCTGCTCCGGATCGAGGACGAGCTCGGCGACGCGGCGCGGTACGCCGGCGCCGGCGCGTTCCCGCGGTTCCAGGCCTGAGTCCGGGGATCCGGGGGTAGGGGCCGATGGCCGAGGAGCGCCGCAGCAGCCGGGCGCCGGGGCGGTCCGCGCGCGGCCGTTCCGGTCCGGGCGGTCCGCGGCGCTCGGTGCCGGGGGCGGAGCGCCGCCAGGCGCCGC
>NZ_JBEGDJ010000098.1:0-4874 GCF_040191335.1 Nocardioides sp. YIM 152588
CGCGCGGAACGCGGCGTGCCCCCGGCGCCCCCGCACGCCGCGCAGCCGGAAGGAGACCGCGAGGAAGCACGGGTCGGCCGGCGTCCGGTCGGCGACGGTCTCGCGGTAGACGACCGCGTCGGTGCCGTCGATGAACCGGAACGAGCGCCCGACGTTCCTGCGGGGCAGGTGGACGCGGCGGCCGGCGAGCAGGGTCAGGCTGGCCACGAAGCACGCCAGCACGGCGCCCCACGCGGTCAGCGGCGGCAGGGGTCGCTGGTCGCTCATCGCCCGCTCCGATCGTCGGCTCACACCGAGCCTGTCGCCGTCCGGTGCGGGGGGGCCAGTGTCGAAGGTCCCGCGGGCGCCCGGGGCGACGACGCCGGAACGACGACCGTCAGGAGGTGGAGGCGTCCGACCCGAGGTCCAGGGTGGTGGTCCTCTCCTTGCCGCCCCGCTGGTAGGTGACGGTCACGGTGTCGCCGGGGCGGTAGGCCCGGACGATCGCGACCAGCGAGTCCGCGCTGGTGATTTGGTGCTCGTCGATCCCGGTGATGACGTCGCCGGACTCGAGCCCGGCGTCGGAGGCGGCGGAGCCGTCGCTGACCTGCTGGATCTGGGCGCCGTCGACGACCTCGGACTGCGGCACGCCCTGCTGGGCGGTCGAGTCGGTGACCTGGATGCCGAGCCGGGCATGGGTCGGCGCCTCGCCGGCCTTGAGCTGCTCGATGATCGGCAGCACCTCGTCGACCGGGATGGCGAAGCCGAGGCCGATCGACCCGGACTCGCCGCTGGTGCTCCCGGTGCTCCGGATGGAGGCGTTGATGCCGACCAGGTTGCCGCCCATGTCGACCAGCGCACCGCCGGAGTTGCCGGGGTTGATCGCGGCGTCGGTCTGGATCGCCGGGTAGGCGGTGGTGTTGCCCTGCGCGTCCTGGCCGACGTCGACCGGCCGGTCCAGGGCGGAGACGATGCCGCTGGTCACCGTCGAGTCGAGCCCGAACGGCGACCCGATGGCGACCACCTGCTCGCCGACGTCGAGGTTGCCGGACTTGCCGATGGTGACCGGGGTCAGGCTCTTCACGCCGTCGACCTGGACCAGCGCGGTGTCGGTGAGCGGGTCGGTGCCGACCACGGTGGCCGCGGCCTTGGTGCCGTCGTTGAACGACGCGGTGATGGTGGCCTGCGCGGGGTCGACCGAGCCGGCCAGGCTGACCACGTGGTCGTTGGTGAGGATCAGGCCGTCGGCGTCCAGCACGACGCCCGAGCCGCTGCCGCCGCTCTGGCCGGCGGAGACGTCCAGCTTGACCACCGACGGCAGCACCTTCGCCGCGACCTCCTCCACGCTGCCCGAGGCCGCCGGGGCGTCGGGGGTGTCGGCGACGGTGAGCGAGGAGCCGCTCGCGGACGAGGTGCCGTCGTCGGAGACCGCCTCCCACAGCGCCGCGCCGCCGAACCCCGCACCGCCCCCGACCAGCAGGGCGCCGGTGAGGACGGCGACCGCGAAGCCCGTGCGCCGCGGCGGCCGCGGGGACGGGGTCGCCGGGTAGCTCGCCGGGTAGCCGGACGCGGGGGGCGGGGGCATCGGGGGCAGTGCCTGGCTCATGGGACCACTGTGTCGACGCGGCCTGAGCGATCGCTGAGACCGCGGTGAGCATCCGCACAACACCCGCCGGAGGGGTCCCCGGCGGGTGTCGTCGTCCGGATCAGACCTGGCGCTGGGCCTCGTCCCAGTACGGCTTGCGCAGCGACCGCTTGAGGATCTTGCCCGTGGGGTTGCGCGGCAGCGCCTCGAGCACGTCGACCGACTTGGGCGCCTTGAAGTGCGCGAGCCGCTCGCGGCACCACTCGATCAGCTCGACGTCGGAGGCCGCGGCGCCCTCCTTGAGCGCCACCACCGCCTTGACCGCCTCGCCCCACCTCTCGTCGGGCACGCCGATCACGGCGACCTCGAGCACCGCGGGGTGCTCCGACAGGACCCGCTCCACCTCGGGTGAGTACACGTTCTCCCCGCCCGTGATGATCATGTCCTTGAGGCGGTCGGAGACGTAGACGTAGCCGTCCGCGTCGATGTGGCCCATGTCGCCGGTGCGGAACCAGCCGTCCTCCGTGATCACCTCGGCGGTGGCCTCGGGCTTGTTGAGGAAGCCCTTCATCAGCTGCGGGGTGCGCAGCCAGATCTCGCCGTGCTCGCCGGTCGGCAGCTCGGTCAGCAGGCCGGGGTCGACGATCTTCACCTCGACCTCGGGGATCGGCTTGCCGGCCGACAGCAGCCGCTCCGGGTGGCCCTCGGCCTCGGCGTCGCGGTGGTCCTCGGGCATCAGGTGGGTGACCACGCCGCCGACCTCGGTGAGGCCGTAGACCTGGATGAAGTCGGTGTCCGGCCAGGCCTCCATCGCCGCGCGCAGCAGCGGCGGCGGCATCGGGGCGGCGCCGTAGGTGTAGGTCTTGAGGTGGCTGAACAGCTTGACCGCGTCCGGGCCGGACTGCAGCACCTGCGCCAGCACGGCGGGCACCAGGAAGGTCCGGTTCGCGCCCGCCATGATCGCGCCGGCCAGCGAGGCGCCGTCGGCCTCGCGCGTCATCACCGTCGGCACGCCGTCGTGGATGCCGAAGAGCACGTACGACGACCCGCCGACGTGGAACAGCGGCATCGAGACCATCGACTTGTCGCCGGGGTCGAAGCCCCAGCCGTCGTGGGCGTTGACGGTGTGGGCGACCATGTTGCGGTGGGTCAGCTGGATGCCCTTGGGGCGGCCGGTGGTGCCCGAGGAGTACATGATCAGGCAGACGTCGTCCTCCAGGACGTCCGGGCCGTCGTCGACGGGGGTGGCGGCCGCCAGGAACTGCTCGTACTCGTCGTCCTCCCCGCCGTCGGGAGTGACCACGATGACCTTCTCGACGGCGGGCAGGCGGTCGCGGATCTCCTCGATGGTCGGCATCAGCTCGGCGCCGACGAAGAGCACCTTGGCTCCCGAGTCGTTGACGGCGTAGTCGATCTCGTCGCCGGCCGAGCGCCAGTTGATGATCGCGTTGGCGGCGCCGATCGACCCGGCGGCGAGGCTGATCTCGACGCACGCGGGGTGGTTCTTGTCCAGGAAGGAGACGACGTCGCCGCGCGCGACGCCCAGGTCGCGCAGGCCGCCGGCGGCGCGGTGGACCCGGTCGTGCCACTGGGCCCAGGTCCAGGTCCGGCCGAGGTAGGTCATCGCCTCGGCGTCGGGCGTGGCCGCCGCCCAGTGGTTCAGGCGGTCGTCGAGGTAGGTGGGCTCCGGCGGGATCGCCGGGGGCCAGGCGGGAGCTTCGGTCGTCGCAGTCACGCGGTCGATTGTGTCTGAGATCACAAGCCCGCTCAACAGAACCACGCCGAACCGTGCCGCCGCGGCGCTGTCACCTGCCGTTCACCTCGATCATCGACGATGGAGAGGTGACGTCGCCCCGATCGCCACTGCTCCGCGCTGTGCTCGCCCCCGAACCCCGCACCCTGGTCGACATCGTCCGGCAGACCGCCCTGGCGCACCCCGACGCGATCGCCCTCGACAGCGGCGCCGACACCGTCACCTACGAGGAGTTCCTGGAGGCCGCCGAGGCCCTCGCCGCCACGCTCGCCGAGCTCGGGATCGGCCGCGGCGACCGGGTCGGTGTCCGGCTGCCGTCGGGCACCACGGACCTGTACGTCGCGATCATGGGCGTGCTGGTGGCCGGCGCCGCCTACGTGCCGGTCGACGCCGACGACCCCGAGGAGCGCGCCCGCCTGGTCTTCGGCGAGGCCGCGGTGGCCGCGGTGGTCGGCGCCGGGCTGGCGATCACCCCGACCGGCGACCCGCGCGAGCCGCTGGACGCCGTCGCCGGCCCCGGGGTCGAGGACGACGCCTGGATCATCTTCACCTCCGGCTCCACCGGCACCCCGAAGGGCGTCGCGGTCTCCCACCGCAACGCGGCGGCGTTCGTGGACGCCGAGTCCCGGATGTTCCTCCAGGGAGCGCCGATCGGCCCCGAGGACCGGGTGATGGCGGGCCTGAGCGTCGCCTTCGACGCCAGCTGCGAGGAGATGTGGCTGGCCTGGCGGTACGGCGCCACCCTGGTGCCGGCCCCGCGGGCCCTGGTCCGCAGCGGCGTCGACGTGGGCGGCTGGCTGGCCGCCAACGCGATCACCGTGGTCTCCACCGTGCCGACCCTGATCAGCCTGTGGCCCGACGACGCGATCGCCCGGGTCCGGCTGCTCATCCTGGGCGGCGAGGCGCTGCCCCCGGAGCTGGCCGCGCGCCTGGTCCGCGACGGCCGCGAGGTGTGGAACACCTACGGCCCGACCGAGGCCACGGTCGTGGCCTGCGGCGCGCTGGTCACCGCCGACGGCCCGGTCCGGATCGGCCTCCCGCTGGACGGCTGGGACCTGGTCGTCGCCGACCCCGACGGCAACCCGGTCGGGGAGGGGGAGCGCGGCGAGCTGATCATCGGCGGCGTCGGCCTGGCGCGCTACCTGGACCCGGCGAAGGACGCCGAGAAGTACGCGCCGATGCCGACGCTGGGCTGGGAGCGCGCCTACCGCAGCGGCGACATCGTCGTCAACGACCCCGACGGCCTGCTCTTCGCGGGCCGCGCCGACGACCAGATCAAGCTGGGTGGGCGCCGGATCGAGCTGGGGGAGATCGACTCCGCGCTCCTGGCGCTGCCGGGCGTGACCGCGGCCGCCGCCGCCGTACGACGCTCGGCGACCGGCAACCAGCTGCTGGTCGGCTACGTCGCCACGGAGGCCCCCGAGGCCACCGACACCGCCGAGGGCGCCGGCCCCGGCTTCGACCTCCACGCCGCCACCGCCCACCTGCGCGCGACCATGCCGGCCGCGCTGGTGCCGCGGCTGGCCGTCGTCGACGACATCCCGACGCGGACCTCCG
>NZ_JBEGDJ010000099.1:0-4694 GCF_040191335.1 Nocardioides sp. YIM 152588
GGCCGCGGGATCGACCCCCTGTTCACCGCCGTCGTCGAGGCCGCCGAGGAGGCCGTCCTGAACTCCATGCTCACCGCCCCGACCACCGTCGGCCGGAGCGGCCACACCAGCGAGTCCCTGCACTCCCCCGAGGTGCTCGCGCTCCTCGCCGACAACGGGGCGGCCCGATGACCGCCGCGGCGACCCGAGAGGTGCGGATCCCGGTCCGCGACGGCGTCGAGCTGGCGGCCACCCTCTACCTGCCGGATCCTGCGGCCGGCCCGCAGCCCGCGCTGCTGGAGGCGCTGCCCTACCGCAAGGACGACCTGACGTCGTCGTACGCCAGCGGGTACGAGGAGCTGCGCGACCGGTTCGGCTTCGCGGTCTGCCGCCTCGACCTGCGCGGCACCGGGTCGTCGTCGGGGGACGCGACGGACGAGTACCCGCCCGAGGAGCAGTCCGACCTGGTCGAGGTGATCGCCTGGCTGGCCGCGCAGGAGTGGTGCAACGGGCGCGTCGGCATGTACGGGACGTCGTACTCGGGCTTCAACTCGCTCCAGATCGCCTGCGAGGACGCGCCCGCGCTCGGCGCGGTCTTCGCGATCTACGCCAGCGACGACCGCTGGACCGACGACGTGCACTGGCGCGGGGGCGCGCTGCGGCTGGTCGACCTCGTCGACTACTGCCACTACATGACGCCGATGTGCGTGCTGCCCCCCGTCCCGGACGTGTGGGGCGAGGGCTGGGCCGAGGAGTGGCACCGCCGGCTGGAGGCCAACGAGCCGTGGGTGCTGACGTGGCTGCGGGAGGACCGCCACGGCGACTACTGGCGCGGAGGGTCGGTCCGCCTCGATGGCGCCGAGGGTGGCTACGAGCGGCTCGACGTGCCGACGATGCTGGTCGCGGGCTGGGCCGACGGCTACCGCAACAACTCCTTCCGCACCGTCGCGCGGCTGGCCGAGCACGGCGTGCCGCACCGGCTGCTCGCCGGGCCCTGGGCGCACGCGGACCCGCGCACGGCGATGCCGGGTCCACGGATCGACCTGGACGTCGAGATGGCGGCGTGGTTCGACCACTGGCTGCGGGTGCCGGACGGGACCGAGCCGGCGCCGTACGACTCCGTCAGCGACGTCTTCGTCCGCACCTCGACCGTGCCCGAGCCGGATCTGGACCTGCACGAGGGGTACTGGCTGCGGCTGCCGTCGGTGCCGCCGACCGCGCCGGCCCGTCTCGCGCTGGACGCGCCGGAGGACGGGACTGCGCTGCCGGTGCTCCCCGACACCGGCACCGCCGCGTGGATCGACTGCGCCGGCCACCTGCCGTGGGGCCTCTCCGGCGACCAGCGGTACGACGACGCCCGCTCGCTCACCTGGGACTCCGCGCCGCCCGCCGGCGCCGTCGTCGGCCACCCGCGGGTCGCGCTGCGGGTCAGCGCCGACCGCCCGGCCGCCTCGCTGTCGGTCAAGCTCTGCGACGTCCTCCCCGACGGCACGTCGGCACTGGTCAGCCGCGGGACGCTCGACCTGGCGTTCCGCGACGGCGTCCACGGCGCGCCGTCACCGCTGGTGCCCGGGGAGGTCTACGAGGTCGAGCTCGACCTCGACGCCTGCGCGTTCGAGTGGGCCCCCGGGAACTCGCTGCGGGTCAGCGTGGCCGGCACCGACTGGCCCAACACGGTCGCTCCCCCGGAGCCGGTGACCCTGACCGTCCACGGCGGCTCCCTGGCCCTGCCGGTGCTCGTCGGCGACCATCCGGCGCCGACCTTCACCCCGGGCGAGGAGCACTCCTCGGAGTCCGCCGAGGGCGTCGAGTGGTCGATCACCGACGACGTGCTGCGCCGCACCACCACCGCCCGCACCCACTCGGTCTCCGAGTACGAGACGCCCTACGACGGCACGGCCCGCGAGGACTACCTCGGCGAGGTCACCGTCGACCGCCGTACCCACCGCCAGACCGCGCACGCCGTCACGACCTTCGACCTCACGTGGCCCGGAGTCGAGATCAGCGTGGTGTCGACGATGGACGTCGAGGTGTCGGGCGCCGGGGTGGGCGTGGTGATCGGGACCGTGGCCTCGCGGGACGGGGAGGTCGTCTCGACGCGGGAGTGGCGGGAGTCGTTCCCGCGGGGCTGATGCCGGCTCGCCGCGTCACATGGATCCTGGTCGCTTCTCGGGCCGCAACCCGACGAGAATCCATGTGACGCGGCACCTGTGGAGAGCGCGCGCAGGCGCCCGCCGAAAGCGACACCCTCACCGCGTGCTTCTTCACGTCACCCGTCCGGGGGTGGTGGCCCCCGTCGCGGTCGACCCGACCGGGCGCACCGGCCCCACCCCACGTCAGTCGCGCGGCCGGGCGTGGCGTCGCACGAGCGCGAACCGGTTCGTGCCCGCCACGGTCGACCCCAGCCGGCTGGAGCAACGGATCGTGGAGGCGCTCGCGGTCGCTCCCGAGGGCTCCGCCATCACCGGCTGGGCGGCGCTGGCGTGGAGTGGCGCGCGATGGTTCGACGGTACGGCGGGCGGTCGCGACCCGCTCCCGGTCCCGGTCGCGCTCGACGACGACGGCACCGCGATCCGGTCCGCCGGGGTGCTGCTCTGCAACGACTGGCTGTTCGAGGGCGAGATCGTCACGGTCGACGGCGTCCCGGCCACGGTCCCGGAACGCTCGCTGTCGTTCGCCGTACGACGAGCGCGCTCCGACCGGGAGGCGATCGCCCAGATCGACATGGCCTACGCATCGAACCTCACCGCGCCCGGGCCCTTCGGGCTGCACCTCGCGCGGTTGGCCGGGCGACCAGGGATCCGCCGCGCGCGGCACGCCTACGCCCACGCCGACGAGAACGCGTGGTCGCCCATGGAGTCGGTCATGCGTTGCGTCTGGCAGGAGACCCACCAGCGCCCGCTGTGCAACGTGCCGATCTTCGACCACGACGGGAACCACCAGCTGACTCCGGACCTGTTCGATCCGGGCGCCGGGGTCGCCGGCGAGTACGACGGCGAGGTCCACCAGGGCCTCGGTCCCCGGCGTAGGGACCTCGGCCGCGAGGAGCTCTACAGGGACATGGGCATCGAGCTCGTCACGATGATGTCCACCGACCTGCGCGACACGAGCGCGTTCTCGGCCCGCCTCCGCAGCGCGTACCGCCGGTCGAACGCGTCCGGGAGCGGTGGCGGTCTCCCGTGGACACTCGAACAGCCCGAGTGGTGGGTGGATACCTCGACGGTCGCCCGACGCCTCGCGCTGACGGTGGCCGAGCACGCCGCCTGGCTCGGTCGGCGGGGCTGATGCCGGCTCGCCGCGTCACATGGATCCTGGTCGCTTCTCGGGCCGCAACCCGACGAGAATCCATGTGACGCGGCACCCACCCTCACAGCAACCCCACAGCCGGCACAGGGACGGCTGCCAAGCGGGCGCTCCAGCGTGGTCGCATGACCACCAGCCAGCTGGACCCGGCGCTGACGCAGCCGGCCCCGGAGGCCCCTCCCGGCAAGTCCCGGGACTGGTACCCGTTCGCGCTCGCCGGCCTGCTCCTCGCCACCGCGGTCCTCTACCTGTGGGGACTGAGCGCGTCGGGGTGGGCCAACAGCTTCTACTCCGCCGCCGCCCAGGCCGGGTCGGAGTCGTGGAAGGCGTTCTTCTTCGGCTCCTCCGACGCGGCCAACAGCATCACGGTCGACAAGACCCCGCTGGCGCTGTGGCCGATGGCGCTGTCGGTGCGGATCTTCGGGCTCTCCTCCTGGGCGATCCTGGTGCCGCAGGCGATCGAGGGCGTGCTGGCCGTCTGGCTGCTCACGGCATCGGTACGCCGCAGCACCGGCTCCTCGCCCGCCGGTCTGCTGGCGGGCGCTGCGCTGGCCACCACTCCGGTGGCGGCGCTGATGTTCCGCTTCAACAACCCCGACGCGCTGCTGGTGCTGCTGCTGGTCGCGGCCGCGTACGCCGTGCTGCGGGCCGTCGAGGGCGGCGTCCACCACCCGGTGCGCTGGGTGGCGCTGGCCGGCGCGCTGGTCGGGCTGGCGTTCCTGGCGAAGATGCTCCAGTCGTTCCTCGTGCTCCCCGCCTTCGTCGCGGTGGTGCTGATCGCCGGACGCGGGACCGTCCTCAAGCGGCTCGGCCAGCTGCTCGTCGCCTTCGCGGCGATGGTCGCGGCCGCCGGCTGGTGGATCGCGATCGTCGAGCTCTGGCCCGCCGCCAGCCGCCCCTACATCGGCGGCTCGCAGAACAACTCGATCCTCGAGCTGACGCTCGGCTACAACGGACTCGGCCGCCTCAACGGCAACGAGACCGGCTCCGTCGGCGGCGGTGCCGGACCGGGCGGCGGCGGCATGTGGGGCGAGACCGGGATCGGCCGGCTGTTCGGCTCCGAGATCGGCGGCCAGGTCGCGTGGCTGCTGCCGACCGCGCTCGTGCTGCTGGTGGCCGGGCTCTGGCTGGTCGGCCGGGCGCACCGCACCGACCGGGTCCGGGCCGCGCTCGTCGTGTGGGGTGGCTGGCTGCTGGTCACCGGGCTGACCTTCAGCTTCATGGCCGGCATCTTCCACGCCTACTACACGGTCGCACTGGCGCCGGCGATCGCCGCGCTGGTCGGCATCGGGGCGCACCTGCTGTGGCGGCACCGCGACGGCGTCGTGGCCGGCCCGGCCGCGGCGCTCGCGGTCGTGGTCACCGCCGTGATGGCGTTCGTCCTGCTCGGGCGCAGCCCCGACTTCCTGCCG
>NZ_JBEGDJ010000100.1:0-4608 GCF_040191335.1 Nocardioides sp. YIM 152588
ATGGTCGTCCTCGACGGCACCATCACCAACATCGCGCTGCCCTACATCGGACAGGACCTGGGCATCTCCCAGGCCAACCTGACCTGGATCGTCACCGGCTACGCCCTCGCCGTTGCTCACCCTACGCGGGGTCGCGGGTGTCGGGCCCGGGGTGCCGCGGCGGCGTCGTACCGGGGTCTGGGTCGCCGTCGCCGCCGTGCTCGCGCTGCTGGTGGGCGGTGGCGTCGTGACCGCGGTCGTACTCGCCGGTGACGACGGGGGCGGCGGGAAGAAGGCCGAGGAGAGCGCGGTCGACGTGACCGCCGCCGCCCTCGACGCCCGCTACGCGGGGCTCTCGGACCACGTGGCGACCGGAGCCAGCGACTGCACCGCCGGCGAGACCGGCGACGGGGAGGCCGAGGTGGTGGAGTGCGCCGTCAGCGGCGGCACCCTGCGGCTGGTCACCTACTCCTCGCCGGAGGCGCTGGCCGCGGTCCGGGACGCGCGTCTGGACACCCGGGCCGGGATGCTCAGCGGCCGCACGGGCAGCCGCGCGTTCTACGAGTTCGACCCCGACAACGCGGCCAGCGACGACCCCGCCCTCGTCTACTGGGACGACGCGGCCGGCCCGCAGTCGGCCGAGCTGACCGGGGCGGACGGCGCGACGCTGGAGACGCTGGTGACGGTCTTCACCGGCACCGGGCCGCGGATCACCGAGCCCACCGAGCCGAGCCACCCGGTGCTCCGGGAGTTCATCGAGATCACCATGGACCCCGCCGACTGCCGGCGCGGCACGACGTACGCCGACGGAGAGACCGAGGAGAGCGTGTGCACCGTGCGCGACGACATCTCCGTGGTGGTCGGCCGGTACGCCAGCCGCCGGGACCTGCGCGGCGTGCGTCGCTACTACCAGCGCACCTGGCGCGAGGCCGACGACCGGAACCCGAACGACTACTGGCGGTTCGGCGAGGGCGCCAAGGAGGGCGCCCACTTCAACTACCAGGAGGGCGCCGACACCTCGATCCTCTACTGGGACTGGAACAAGCGCACCTGCAACTGCTACGCCGTCGCGTTCGGGTACGACGTCGGCTGGGACGTGCTGCGCCAGTGGTGGGAGAACGCCGGCTGACGCCCCGCCGGGGCGCCGACCGGGCGGCTCAGGCGCCGAGGTCGGAGCGGACCAGCACCGCCAGCGTGGTGTCGTCGCCGCCGATCAGGGCGGGCTCCTCCAGCCACGTGCCGAGCTGGTCGGCGACCCAGCCGATGCCGCGGGTCCGGGTGTAGTCGACCAGCTGCTCGCCGGTCTGGCGCCACCAGCCCTCGGCGTCCACCCGCGAGCTGCCGAACCCGTCGGTGCACAGGAACGCGAGCACGACCTCCGCGCCCGGCTCCGCCGCGGCGGTGTCGACCACCGCGACCCGCAGCGCCCGCAGCGGCTCGGGCTGGCACAGGGAGCTGGTGCGCAGGCCGTCCCCGGCGGGGTCCTCCGGCAGCGGCCGGCGGGCGTGGCCGTCCGCGGTCACCACCACCGCGTCGCCGTCGCCGATCTGGAGCAGCACCAGCCGGTCGCCGACGGCGCCGGCCACCACCAGCGTGCTGCCGTAGGGGAGCAGCGGGTCGTGCGCGGCGGCCTCCACCTCGCCGCCGCGGTACGGGTTGACGGCCAGGTGCTGGCGCACCCCGGCCACCCAGGTGGCGACGACCTCGGCGCCGAGGTCGAACAGCCGGGCCGACGCCCGCTCGGCGTCGAGCGCCGGGCCGGCGAGGTCGGGCAGCCCGCGGCGTACCACCTCGATCGCGCTGACCACGGCGAGCGCGGCGCCGGTGTCGCTGCGGAAGTGGGCGACGTGGCCGTGCCCGTCGGCGACGGCGGCCACCGCGAGGTCCCCCTCGCTCCAGGTCAGCGCCGCGTCCTGGAGCGGTCGCCGGTCGCGGACGTGGACCGAGCCGATGGTGCTCGCGGCGAGCGCCGTCCAGGCGTCGGCGTCGGGGCGCGGCGCGGTGGTCGCGGCGTGGCGGGCGAGGTCGTGCCGGACGCCGTCGTCGTCGGGCTGCGGGCGCTCGGCCCCGAGCCCCCCTGGGGTCATCCGAGGGTGCTCCAGATCGGGTCGCCGATCGGGTCGGGCGGCACGTTGGTGACCCCGTTGCCCGGGCCGAGCGCGGGCCGGGAGGCGACCTTGCTGGCCGCCTTCGAGGCCCACACGATGTACTCCACCAGCTGCTCGGGGTTGTCGGCGCGCAGCAGCGGGATCTCCTCGTCGCCGATGAAGCGCCGCAGCGAGTTCATGTCCGCGTCCCGGCCCACGCCCAGCGCCAGCCGGACGGCCGTCGCGCCCCAGCGGTTCGTGAGCAGCGTCTGCAGCCCGTCGGCGAACGTGATCCCGCTGCTCTGGGTGGGGCGGCCGTCGGAGACCAGGATGATCGCGGGCGGGAAGGCGCTGGTCGTCCGGTCGAGGTCGTCGAGGGCCCCGGCCAGGGTGGTCAGGGCGCTGCCGAGCTCGGTGAAGCCCCGCGGCACCGCCTCCAGCCGCTCCCACCGGACCCGCTCCACGGGCGTCGGCTCCTCGATCACCCAGCGCGGCTCGTTGGCGAAGGCGAGGACCCGCACCAGCAGCTCGGCGTGCGGGTTGGCCCGCGCCTCGTCGCGCAGGTGCGGGAGCACCTCGCTGATCGCGTTGTTGAGCGCCTGGATCCGGCCGCCCCGCAGCATCGAGCCGGACACGTCCAGGACGAAGATGAAGTGCAGTGGCTTGCGCGCCAGCGCGCCACCGAGACGATCGCTCATTCGAGGTGCCTCCTCTCGGCCTGCGGCGCCCGCGGGACCGCGTCCCCACGCTATCCCCCGGGCCCGGGGAGGCGCCCTGGTTTGGGATTCCCGCCGGCGGCGGAGGCTATACATTGGCCAGGATAGGACGAGCGAGCACGGAGGTGGCCCCGCCGATGGTGCTGGCTGAGGGCGTGGAGGTGGATCTCGGTCCGCTGGGACGCGCCCGAGTCACCTCGCTGCTCGGCCAGGGCGGCCAGGGCTACGTCTTCGAGGTGCGCCGCGACAGTGGCGAGTCGCTGGCGCTGAAGTGGTACAAGCCCGAGAGCGCGACGGCCCAGCAGTACGACGAGATGCAGCAGCTCGTCGAGATCGGCCCGCCGCACCAGCGGTTCCTGTGGCCGCTCAGCATGGCCCGCGTCGCCTCCGAGCCGAGCTTCGGCTACGTCATGCACCTGCGCCACCCGCGCTACCTCGAGCTGAGCTACCTGCTGCTCAACGCCGACCGCGACGGCAACCCGCTGGACGTCTCCTTCGCCGCGATCTTCGAGCTCTGCCGGCAGCTGAGCTACAGCTTCCTGCGGCTGCACGCGCGGGGGCTGTGCTACCGCGACATCTCCTTCGGCAACGTCTTCTTCGACCCCGCCGGCGGCGACGTGCTGATCTGCGACAACGACAACGTCGGCATCGACAACGGCACCGGCCGGGTGCTGGGCACGCCGTACTTCATGGCGCCGGAGGTGGTCCGCGACACCACCTACCGGACGCTGCCGAACACCGACACGGACCGGCACTCCCTTGCGGTGCTGCTCTTCTACACGCTCTTCCTCGGCCACCCGCTGGAGGGGGCGCGGACCGACGCCGGGGTCCGCGACGCGCACTGGCTGATGAAGCACTTCGGCACCGACCCGCTCTTCTGCCTGCACCCGGAGCGGGCCGAGAACCGCCCGACCGACATCGTCCGGCAGTACTGGCGGATCTACCCGCAGTTCCTGCGCGACCTGTTCGTCCAGGCGTTCGTCGAGGGGCTCGAGCGGCCGTCGGCGCGGGTCACCGAGGGGCAGTGGATCAAGGCGATGGACCGGCTGCGCGACGGCATGCTCACCTGCCCGCAGTGCGGCACCACCAACTTCTGGAGCCCCGGCCAGGACACCGTCGAGTGCTGGCACGACCGCACGGTGATGCAGCCGCCGTTCCTGCTCGCCGTCGGCCGGCGCACCGTCGCGGTCGGCCCGCAGACCACGATCCGCACCGACCACCTGATGTCCGGCGTGGACCACCCGACGGTGCTCGGCCAGGTCCGCCAGCACCCGGACGCCCCGGAGCGCTGGGGCCTGCACAACGCCTCGGACTTCTCCTGGTCGGTGGTCTACCCCGGCGGCCAGCAGTTCCAGCTCCAGCCCGACCGCACGATCGAGCTGGTCGCCGGCGCCCGGATCCAGATCCGCGACGCCACCGTGCACGTACGACGCCCCGGCGCTGCCACGGCAGCGGCCGGCGCCTGAGGGGGCGCGGGTGACGCCCCTGGTCGTCGAGGTCGACGGACGCGTGCTGCGGCTCGACGGCAAGGAGAGCTTCCTGATCGGCCGCGCGATCGAGGCCGACGTGGTGCTGACCGCCGGGTCGGTCTCGCGGCGCCACGCGGAGCTGCGCGCCGACGGCGACGCGTGGCTGCTGGTCGACGCGGGCAGCCAGTTCGGCACGTTCGTGGACGGCCGACGGATCACCGAGCAGCGGATCGAGGGACGGGCGGTGGTCCGCTGCGGACCACCGGCCGCGGGCGCGGAGCTGACCATCACGCCCGACCCCGCCCGCGACCCCGCCCGCGACCCCGGGCCGGGCGGCGCCACGGGCGACGTCGCCGC
>NZ_JBEGDJ010000101.1:0-4165 GCF_040191335.1 Nocardioides sp. YIM 152588
GTCTTCTCCCAGTCCTCGTAGGCGACCTTGCGGTGCATCGCAGCGCCCTCGACGTCGACCTCCGGGATCCGGCGGTCCAGCCAGGCGGGCAGCCACCAGGCGCGGTGGCCGCGCAGCGGATCCCCGGGGCCGACCCGGACCACGCCGTCGGCCCCCTCGACCACGGGGGAGAGCCCCAGCTCCCTCATCCGCGGCAGCAGCACGTCGACCGGTACCGAGCTGACCACGACGGTCGGCGCGATCCGCCGCAGCCCCAGCGACTCCGCGCGCGGGTGGTTCACCAGCTCGGCGAGGGCGACCTCGTCCTCGCTGCACACGTACGCGGTGGCGATCCCGACACGGAGGCGGCCGAACGCCCGCACCGCGTCGTCGACCAGGTAGGTCAGCGGCTGGGGGACCGGGGTGCGCGAGACCGCGGCCAGGAACTCCTTGACCTCCCCGCCGCTCCAGCCGGACTCCAGCGCGCCGCGGACCGAGGCAGGGGTGAACCGGTAGACGGTCGCCGCGCCGAGCGACTCGATCTCGGCCACCTGCTGCAGCCGGCGCGCGAGCAGCGACTCCAGCGGACCCGGCGCGACGGCGGTCAGGTCGGCCTGGATCAGGACGTGGTCCACGGGGTCCGGCAGCAGCGCCGCCAGCACCGGCTCGGGGTCCTCGCCCGCGGCCAGCGCCCGCCCGTACGACGTCAGCGCGTCCGCGCCGGTCAGCCCGAGCCGGCCCGCCTCGAGCACGGCCCAGGCGACCAGGTCGGGTCGGGTGCGCGGGCGCCGCGGGCGGAGCCAGCCGATCCGCGCGACCAGCGACGGCAGCCCGGTGCCGGCGGCGAGGCCGTGGCCGTCGGGCAGCGCGGCGAGCTCGGCCAGTGCCATCGCCTTCGCCTCCGGCATGCCGGCGGCGGAGAGCTCGGGGGTGAGCGCGTTCCACGGCTTCTGGTCCGGCCCGCGCTCGCCGACCAGCGACGGCAGCCGCGTGCTGCCCAGCCAGGCGTGCGCCAGCACGGTCCACCGGCCCGCGGTCGGCCGCTCCAGCCAGGCGTCGAAGGCGTCGGTGGGCACCCAGACCTGGTTGCCGTCGCCGTCCGCGCGCGTGGCCAGCAGGCCGGCCGCCGACGAGACCTCGATCAGCAGCGCGGCCTCGGACTCCGAGACGCCCAGCCGGGTGGCGGTGGCGCGCAGCTCGCGGACGCCGAGGCCGACGGTGCGCAGCGCGCCCGCCGGGCTGTGCCCCCACCCCTCCAGCAGCAGCTCGACCCGCCGGACGAACTCGGTCGCCGCACCCACGCCCGCGCTGGTGACCAGGCGCTCGGAGCGCGCCTCCGCCGCCACCGGGGGCGGTACGTCGACAGGTGCCGTCGTGGTCCGGCCACCGCGCCGGGTCAGACCGACCTCCCCGGGCACCACCAGCATCCCCGGGTGGGCCGAGCCGCCGGGGCGCAGCAGCCGGTGCGCGATCAGCTCCTCCGCCGGGGAGTCGGCGTCGGCGGGAGCCAGGCCGATCCGCGCCGACCCGGCGGTGGCGAGGCCGCCGCTGTCGATCACGTGGTCCAGCATCCGGCGGGCGTCGGGGGAGAGGTCGGCGACGATGGCACCGAGCTCCTCGGCGGGCCACGGGTCGGCCGCCCGCGGCCTGAGGCCGCTGACGCCGCCCTCCGCGCCGCCGCTGAGGCAGTCGGCGATCCCGGTCAGCGGCCGCAGGCCCTCGGGGGAGTCCCAGGCGAGCGCGAGGTCGCGCAGCCGGGCCAGCGCCCCGGCGACGTACCCGGGTTCGGCGGTGACCATCCCGAGAAGCTCCTCCTCGGAGGTTTGGCCGGCGACGACGAGGGCATCTAGGACGGAGAGCTCGCCCCGGGTGAGGCCGTCGAGCGCCCGCAGCAGCGAGCTGCGGGCCGCCGAGCGCGAGGCGAGCTGTCCGAAGTCGTGGGGGGCAGGCGTGGCCAGATCGGGACGAGCGGAGAGCAGGCCGGAGAGCCGTTCGTCCGGCCACGACCGCAGCTGGTCGGCCAGCGATCGATGGCCCCCCGTCACCTTGCCCACGCGGCCAACGCTACCGACCCGGGGGGGCGCGCGATGACACCCCTGCGACTCGCGTTCGGCGCCGCGACGGACGCCGGGCCGGTGCGGGAGACCAACGAGGACGCCCACGTGGCCGCGCCTCCGCTGTTCGCGGTCGCGGACGGGATGGGCGGGCACGACGCGGGGGACGTGGCCAGCCGGATCGCGGTGGAGGAGCTCGCCCGGCTGGCCGGGGACGACCGCGCCCACCGTGCCGGCGGCGGAGGGCTGGACGCCGAGGCCGGCACCGCGCTGCTGGACGGCGCCTTCGCGACGGTGCGGCGCCGGATCGCCGAGCTGGAGGCGGGTCGGCGGGCTGCGGGCGACGGCGAGTTCACGGCCGGGACGACGGCGTCGGTGGCCCTCGGCCTGGCCGGCCGGGGTGGGCCCCGGTGGCTGGTCGCCAACGTCGGGGACTCCCGGACCTACCGACTGCACCGGGGCGGCCTCGACCAGGTCACCGTCGACCACAGCCTGGTGCAGGAGCTGGTCGACGCGGGCTCGATCAGCCCGGAGGAGGCGGCGGCCCACCCGGCGCGGCACGTGATCACCCGCGCCCTCGGCGCGGGGTCCGAGGGTGCGGCCGACTACTTCCTGCTGCCGATGGTCGGCGGCGAGCGGCTCCTGCTCTGCTCCGACGGCGTGAGCGGGCCGCTGGGCGCGGCCGGGATCGAGGAGCTCCTGCGCGCCGGCGGGGGCCCCCGGGCGGCGGCGGACGCACTGGTCCAGGCCGCCCTGGCGGCGGGAGGGAGGGACAACGCCACCGCCCTCGTGGTCGATGTGGTGGGATTGGCCCACGACATGTCGCACGACTCCGTCGCCGAGCGCGGGAGTCCGGAGGAGAAGCTGGGAGCCCTCCCATGAGTCTGACGACCCCACCCACCTGGTCGTACCGGCCGGGTCCCTGGTTCGCGATCCTCGGCAGCCGGGTCACCGTGCTGCTGCCGCAGGACCAGAAGGAGATCGTGGTCGGGCTCTGGTCGCTCGTCGACGAGGGTGCGGGGTTCGGCGAGGCGCTGGACGCGCTGCTCGCCTCGGGCCTGAGCCGGCTGCCGGCGTTCGCGCTGGTCAGCGCCGAGGAGGGGACGACCCGGGTGCTGCTGCGCGGCGGCGACCTCCGGGCCGAGGTGCACGCCGGGGCGGACCTGGTGGTCCTCGACGGCACGTCCGGCGGCACCTGGGTGGAGCGCAGCTTCGCCGACGTCGACGCGCTGGCGGTCACGATCGCCGTGCCGGAGGACGAGGCGGACGCGGGCCCGGGCCCGCAGCTGCCGATCCTCACCGGCCTGGTCCGCGTCGGTCGCCTCGACCTGCCCGCGGCGGAGGCTTCCGGGATCGGCGCCCTCCCGGTGTCCGCCGCGGGATCCTCCCCGGCGTCCTCCCCGGCGTCCTCCCCGGAGGTCGACCTCGGGCCGCCGACGGAGCTGATGCACGCCTCGCTGGCCGACCCTCTCTCGGACCCCCTCTCGGATCCGCTCTCGGACCCGCTGCCGGACCCGTTGTCCGACCCGCTCGGCGATCGGCTGGCCGACCCGTTGTCCGACCCGTTGACCGACCCGTTGACCGACCCGCTCGGCGACCCGCTGACCGACCCGCTGCCCACCGCCGAGGACGCCCCGCCGGACTGGGTCACCCCGTGGCGCGACCCCACCTCCGTCACCCAGGCGCCGAACGCGCGCCGCGCCGCCGAGCAGGCCGCGGCGGAGGGCGAGGACGTCGACGTCGACGGCTCGGCGGCCGGGGTGGGAGCCGGACAGGAGACCGCGCACCTGCCGCCGATGCCGCCGCCGCCCGAGGACGCGACCCCCCTGCCGGACGCACCGCCCCCGCTGGGGATCGGCTCGTGGGAGCCCTTCGTGGTGCCGCCGCCGGCCGCACCGACGGCGGTCCCGCCGGCGCTGCCGTCCGTGCCGCGCCCGCCCGGCCCTCCGCCGAGCAGCCCGCCGCCGAGCAGCCCGCCGCTGCTCTCGACCCCCGGGTACGCCGGCCAGTGGGTCGAGCTGGTGGCCAACGATCGCCGACGGCTTCTGGGCCCGCGAGATCACCCCGATCACCACCCCCGACGGCACCGTCGTCACCGCCGACGACGGCCCGCGCGCCGGCGTCACGTACGA
>NZ_JBEGDJ010000102.1:0-3774 GCF_040191335.1 Nocardioides sp. YIM 152588
TCTGGACCGCGGTCGGCGGCTCGATCATCATCAGCATCACCACCTGGTTCCTGGACGCCTTCATCGGAGTGGAGCGATGATCGGCTGATGGACGTTCCGGTCCCCCGAGCACCGGGCGGCTACCGGGTGGCGCTGGTCTGCCTCGGCAACATCTGCCGGTCCCCGATGGCCGACGTGGTGCTGTCCGCTCGCGTCGCCGACGCCGGGCTGGGCGACGCGGTGACGGTGGTCAGCGCGGGCACCGGCGACTGGCACGTCGGGGAGACCATGGACCGGCGCGCCGCGGCGCTGCTCACCAGCGAGGGCTACGACCCGACGGCGCACCGGGCCCAGCAGGTCGCGACCACCTGGTTCGACACCTTCGACCTGCTGCTGGCGATGGACGAGGCGAACCTCGCGGACCTCTACGAGCTGGACCGGGAGGGCGAGGCCACCTCCGACGGCCGGGTCCGGCTGTTCCGCGACTTCGACCCCGAGGGCCCGGGCGAGGTGCCGGACCCGTACTACGGCGGCGACGCCGGTTTCACGAGCGTGCTGGCGATGGCGGAGCGGACCTCCGAGCGGCTGGTCGCACTGATCGGCGAGGCGCTCGGGCGCTGAGCCGTCGGCTCACCGGGCTCGCAGGCGGCTCAGCGGGCGGGCAGCAGCGCGCGTCCCTCCAGCGGCGAGGAATAGACGACGCTCGTCGTGATGCTGCCCAGCGCGGCCAGGCGGCCGGTGATCCGCTCGAGGTCGCGCATGCCGCGCGCCAGCACCTTCAGGATGAAGCAGTCCTCTCCCGTGACGTGGTGGGCCTCGACCACCTCCGGCGTCGTGGCGAGGAGGTCGTGCAGCGGCTTGTAGTTGCCCGTGGGGTAGCCGAGCCGCACGAACGCCGCGATCGGGTAGCCGAGGGCCTCGGCCGACACGGTCGCGGTGTAGCCGGTGATCACGCCCGCGTCGGTCAGCCGGCGGACCCGGTCGGCGGTCGCGCTGGCCGACATCGAGACCGCGCGCCCGAGGTCGGCCAGGCTCGACCGGCCGTCGCGCTGCAGTTCGGCGACCAGCGCCCGGTCGACGTCATCGAGCACCACACCCTGATCCGACGGCATGGGTGGCAGATTACCGCGGGATCCACGGCGCATCCGGTCCAGCGCCATCGATCGCCGGTTCATCCGGGGCGCTCGACGCGCTGAACTGGTGGCATGACCCAGGCACCCGGGCGGACCGCCCGCAACGAGGCCGCGATCGCCCACTTCGAGGCGAAGCTCGCCCACGAGACCGACCCCTCCGACCTCGCGGCCGCCCGCGCCGCGGGCGAGGCCCCGACGGTGGTCGACACGCGCTCCCGCCGGGCCTGGGACCAGGGCCACCTGCCCGGCGCGCTGCACATCCCGGGCGCCGAGCTCGCCGACCGCGCCGCCGCCGAGCTGCCCGACCTCGACGCCGAGATCGTCGTCTACTGCTGGGGCCCCGGGTGCAACGGCTCGACCCGGGCGGCGCTGACGCTGGCCCGCCTCGGCTACGGCCGGGTCCGCGAGCTCATCGGCGGGTTCGAGTACTGGGCACGGGAGGGCCTCGCCGTCGAGACCGCGGCGGGGCGCACCCGCCGGCCGGTCGACGACCTCACCGCGCCGGTCGGGTGAGCGGGCGCCCGGTGCCCGATTTCGGAGATGAGGCCCGGCGGCGGGACCAGTAGGGTGCGAGGATGCCGCAGCCGACGTACGCCCAGCTCGCCGACCTCCCCGCCTACGCGGAGCAGCCCGTGCCGACCGCGTTCGAGGACATGAACGGCTACCTCAACGTCCGGCACTACCTGGGCATCGGCAGCGAGGGGCTCGACGAGTCCCTGGTGGGGGTCGGGATCCCGACCAACTGGCCGATCTCGGCCGGCCGGGCCTGCCTCGCCGCCGAGCACCACCTGACCTACCTGCACGAGCTGAAGACCGGCGACATGATGTCGGTGCGCGTGCGGCTGCTGGGGCGCTCCGAGCGCGCCGGGCACGCGCTGGTCTACGTGCTCGACGACACCAACGAGCGGGTGGCCTGCGTCCTCGAGGAGGTCTTCCTCCACGTGCTGGTGTCGGCCCGCAAGACCGAGCCGTGGCCGACGGAGATCGCGGAGCAGATGGACGCCCGGATCGCGGAGCACGCGAACCTGCCCTGGCCTGCGGAGACGACGGGTTGCCTGGCCCTGCGCTGACCAGACCGCCGGCCTGAGGAATTCGGCCAGTGATACGTTTCACAGGCCCACTTGGCGCAGGACATACTCCCGTAACGGTGGATCAACCTCCCCGCGACCTGACCGGCGCAATCTGTCGCCATGACCGAGATGATCTCTCCCACCTCGCGTCACTCGGGCCACCACCTCGACCCGCGTGACGCCGCCGCGCCGGACCACACCCCGGCCAGCACCACCGCCCTCACCGGCCTGACGGCCGCCCAGCCCACCCAGGACCGCCGCAGCGAGCTCCGGTCCCGGCACGCCCGGGGGCTCACCACGCTGATGGCCCAGCGGTCCGACCTCCGGGGCGTGCACGCCCTCGCGGACTTCGTCGACGACGCCGTCCGCTGGTCCGCCTGACCGAGGCGTACGCCGACCCCGTCGACGCGGCCGGATGTGGGGTCCGGCCACGCCGGCGACGGCGCCCCCGAGGGTGCAGCACCCGCTGCATCTAGACTCACCAGCCGTGATCTTCAAGCGCGTGGGCGACGGCCGCCCCTACCCCGACCACGGGCTCTCCGCCCGGGGTTGGGCGGCCGTGCCCCCGCGCCAGGTCCGGCTCGACGAGCTGGTCACCACCAAGGACACCCTCCAGCTGTCCTCACTCCTGGACGAGGACTCCACGTTCTACGGTGACCTGTTCGCCCATGTCGTGCTGTGGCGCGGTGAGTACTACCTCGAGGACGGCCTCCACCGCGCGCTGCGGGCAGCCCTCCAGCAACGCACCGTGCTGCACGCACGGGTGATCCGGATGGAGGACTGACGGATGAACGTGTCGGCGACCGCCCGCTCGGGCGCGACCATGGCCGTCCTGGCCGCGCTGTTCCTGGGCGGCATCGCCTGGGCCTGGGGCGAGGTGACCGCGCCGTTCCCGGTCAAGGAGGACCCGCCGGCCTGCGTCGACACGCCGGTCTCCTCCGGCGAGCGCGTGCGCCCCGGCGACGTCGTCGTCAGCGTCCTCAACGCCAGCCGCCGCACCGGGCTCGCCGGTCAGACCATCGACCAGCTGATGGACTTCGGGTTCTCCGGCGGCGAGAGCGGCAACGCCACCGTCGCCGGCGCGTCGAACGTCACCGCGCAGATCTGGACGACCGACCCGCGCAGCCCCGCCGTCCGCCTGGTCCGCACCTACCTCGGCGACGGCGTCCGGATCGTCGAGCAGCCCTCCGACCGCCCCGGTGTCACCGTCGTCGTCGGCCAGCAGTTCACCGGCGTGACGAAGGGCCGCAAGTCGGTCAAGGCCGGGAAGGACACCTCGGTCTGCGCGCCGACCGGCTCCGCCACCCCCTGAGCCGAACCGGGGCTCGGGGCACGCCGAACCGGGGCTCGAGGCAGCCCGAACCGGGGCTCGAGGCAGCCCGAACCGGGGCTTGAGGCAGCCCGAACCGGGGCTCGGGGCAGGCCGAACCGGGGCTCGAGGCAGCCCGAACCGGGGCTCGAGGCAGCCCGGCGGCCCGTCACGGCCCAACTGCCGGTTCGGCGCGGCCCAACTGCCGGTTCGGCGCGGCCCAACTGCCGGTTCGGCGCGGCCCAACTGCCGGTTCGGCGCGGCCCAACTGCCGGTTCGGCGC
>NZ_JBEGDJ010000103.1:0-3522 GCF_040191335.1 Nocardioides sp. YIM 152588
GATCGGGCTGCCGGGCACTGGTGACGAGTGGCGTGAGCTGTTGGTTGTTGTGTGTGTTGGTGGTTTGTTGTGGGCAAGTTGTTAAGGGCGCATGGTGGATGCCTTGGCATCGAGAGCCGATGAAGGACGTGGGAGCCTGCGAAATGCCCTGGGGAGTTGGCAACCGAGCGTTGATCCGGGGATGTCCGAATGGGGAAACCCAGCACGAGTCATGTCGTGTTACCTGCACCTGAATGAAATAGGGTGTGTGGAGGGAACGTGGGGAAGTGAAACATCTCAGTACCCACAGGAAGAGAAAACAAAAGTGATTCCGAGAGTAGTGGCGAGCGAAATCGGATGAGGCTAAACCGGCTATGTGTGATACCCGGCAGGGGTTGCATGGTCGGGGTTGTGGGAGTGTTCTTGATCCATCTGCCGGTGGGTTGCGCAGTAAGAAACCAGTGGCGAGGTCGAAGTCCGTTGGAAAGCGGTGCCGGAGCGGGTGATAGCCCCGTAGACGTATGTGGCTGGCTGTGTTGAGCATTTCCCAAGTAACATGCCACTCCTGGAATGGTGTGTGAATCTGGCGGGACCACCCGTTAAGCCTAAATACTCCTCGATGACCGATAGCGGACCAGTACCGTGAGGGAAAGGTGAAAAGTACCCCTGGCGGGGAGTGAAATAGTACCTGAAACCATGCGCTTACAATCCGTCAGAGCCCGGCCGGCACATTCGTGTGCAGTGGGGGTGATGGCGTGCCTTTTGAAGAATGAGCCTGCGAGTTTGCGTTGTGTGGCGAGGTTAACCCGTGTGGGGTAGCCGTAGCGAAAGCGAGTCTGAATAGGGCGTTTGAGTCGCACGATCAAGACCCGAAGCGGAGTGATCTATCCATGGGCAGGTTGAAGCGCCGGTAAGACGGCGTGGAGGACCGAACCCACTTCAGTTGAAAATGGAGGGGATGACCTGTGGATAGGGGTGAAAGGCCAATCAAACTCCGTGATAGCTGGTTCTCCCCGAAATGCATTTAGGTGCAGCGTTGCGTGTTTCTTGCCGGAGGTAGAGCACTGGATAGCCGATGGGCCCTACCAGGTTACTGACGTTAGCCAAACTCCGAATGCCGGTAAGTGTAAGCGTGGCAGTGAGACTGCGGGGGATAAGCTTCGTAGTCGAGAGGGAAACAGCCCAGACCATCGGCTAAGGCCCCTAAGGGGCGGCTAAGTGGAAAAGGATGTGGAGTCGCAGTGACAACCAGGAGGTTGGCTTGGAAGCAGCCACCCTTGAAAGAGTGCGTAATAGCTCACTGGTCAAGTGATTCCGCGCCGACAATGTAGCGGGGCTCAAGCCGTCCGCCGAAGCCATGGCATCCATGTGTAACCCAAGCCTTCGTGGTTCAGGGTCATGGGTGGGTAGGGGAGCGTCGTGCCACGGGTGAAGCGGCAGAGTGATCTAGCCGTGGATGTGGCACGAGTGAGAATGCAGGCATGAGTAGCGAATCACGGGTGAGAAACCCGTGCGCCGGATGATCAAGGGTTCCAGGGTCAAGCTAATCTGCCCTGGGTAAGTCGGGACCTAAGGCGAGGCCGACAGGCGTAGTCGATGGACAACGGGTTGATATTCCCGTACCGGCGAAGTGGCGCCCATGACGAGGCTGGTGATGCTAACCGCCCGAAGCGCTGGTGACCGATCCCTTCGGGGTGAGGCGCTGGTGTGGAGCGCGGGACCCGATCTTGTAGTAGTCAAGCGATGGGGTGACGCAGGAAGGTAGCCCAACCACGCCGATGGTTGTGCGTGGGTAAGCATGTAGGGCGCGTTCTAGGCAAATCCGGGACGCTTTCTTTGATGATGAGCCTGAGATGTGATGCCGACCCCGTATGGGGGAAGTGGGTGATCCTATGCTGTCGAGAAAAACCTCTAGCGAGCCACGAGCCGCCCGTACCCCAAACCGACTCAGGTGATCAGGTAGAGAATACCAAGGCGATCGAGACAACCATGGTTAAGGAACTCGGCAAAATGCCCCCGTAACTTCGGGAGAAGGGGGGCCCGGATCGTGACCCCACTTGCTGGGTGAGCGTGAAGGGCCGCAGAGACCAGGCCCAAGCGACTGTTTACTAAAAACACAGGTCCGTGCGAAGTTGTAAGACGATGTATACGGACTGACTCCTGCCCGGTGCTGGAAGGTTAAGAGGACGGGTTAGAACGCAAGTTCGAAGCTCAGAATTTAAGCCCCAGTAAACGGCGGTGGTAACTATAACCATCCTAAGGTAGCGAAATTCCTTGTCGGGTAAGTTCCGACCTGCACGAATGGAGTAACGACTTGGGCGCTGTCTCAACCATGGACTCGGCGAAATTGCACTACGAGTAAAGATGCTCGTTACGCGCGGCAGGACGGAAAGACCCCGGGACCTTTACTATAGTTTGGCATTGGTGTTTGGTTCGGCTTGTGTAGGATAGGTGGGAGACTGTGAAGCATTCACGCCAGTGGGTGTGGAGTCATCGTTGAAATACCACTCTGGTCGTACTAGATGTCTAACCTAGGGCCATGATCTGGTTCAGGGA
Source organism: Nocardioides sp. YIM 152588 (assembly GCF_040191335.1). Taxonomy (NCBI): domain Bacteria; kingdom Bacillati; phylum Actinomycetota; class Actinomycetes; order Propionibacteriales; family Nocardioidaceae; genus Nocardioides; species Nocardioides sp. YIM 152588. The sequence continues at coordinate 2,536 of NZ_JBEGDJ010000103.1, forward strand.
CAGTGCCTGATGGGTAGTTTAACTGGGGCGGTTGCCTCCCAAAATGTAACGGAGGCGCTCAAAGGTTCCCTCAGCCTGGTTGGCAATCAGGTTTTGAGTGTAAGTGCACAAGGGAGCTTGACTGTGAGACAGACATGTCGAGCAGGGACGAAAGTCGGAACTAGTGATCCGGCCACTGCGAGTGGAAGCGTGGTCGCTCAACGGATAAAAGGTACCCCGGGGATAACAGGCTGATCTTCCCCAAGAGTCCATATCGACGGGATGGTTTGGCACCTCGATGTCGGCTCGTCGCATCCTGGGGCTGGAGTAGGTCCCAAGGGTTGGGCTGTTCGCCCATTAAAGCGGCACGCGAGCTGGGTTTAGAACGTCGTGAGACAGTTCGGTCCCTATCCGCCGCGCGCGTTGGAAACTTGAGAAAGGCTGTCCCTAGTACGAGAGGACCGGGATGGACGAACCTCTGGTGTGCCAGTTGTACCGCCAGGTGCAGGGCTGGTTGGCTACGTTCGGAAGTGATAACCGCTGAACGCATCTAAGCGGGAAGCACGTTTCAAGATGAGGTTTCCTACCCCCTTTGAGGGGATAAGGCCCCCAAAAGATGATTGGGTTGATAGGCCGGAGGTGTACAGCAGCAATGCCCAGCCGACCGGTACTAATAGGCCGAAAGCTTGCCACAACAAACCCCCAACACACCCAACAAACCCATGCCGGTTTGCTTGGACAATCAAGGGGAACACCGCGCAAGACACCCGTTCAGCACGAACGTAACTCGCGTCCACATGCCGTAACAGGCAGGTCGAAGAATCACAGACCACCCCACCACACAGCCCTGCGCAGCAGCGTCGGGCGGGTGCGGGTCATAGAGTTACGGCGGCCATAGCGGCAGGGAAACACCCGGTCCCATACCGAACCCGGAAGTTAAGCCTGCCAGCGCCGATGGTACTGCAACCGAGAGGCTGTGGGAGAGTAGGACGCCGCCGGACAAACATT
>NZ_JBEGDJ010000104.1:0-3047 GCF_040191335.1 Nocardioides sp. YIM 152588
GGCGGCCCCGTCGCCGCGCCGCGAGCGGCTCGCCGACCTGGCCGAGGCCGCGGGCCTGGTCGCGCTCGCGCCCCTGCTGCTGCTCGCCCTCGACGCGTTCCACGTGGCCGCGGATCTGGCGACCGACCTGGCGGCCCACGGGTGAGCGCCGCGAAGGCCGCGGTCGAGGCCGAGGCGTTCCACCGGCGCCGCCGGGTCGCCGCTTTCGCCCGCGGCTTCGGCGAGCCACCCACCCGCTCCCCGGTCCGGCTGGTCGCCGCGGGAGTCGCCGTGGGCTCGCTGCTCCTCCTCGGAGCGGCGGTACTCGGCGCGTTCGGCGGCCGGTGACGGCGCGCGGGACGGCGCGCGGGACGGCGCGCGCGAGGTGTGCGGGACCGCGCCGGAGCACCCGGCCGGACCGCGGAAATGACGAACGGCGCCGACTGCTGTCGGCGCCGTTCGATCTCCGGCGGAGGTAGGGGGATTCGAACCCCCGAGGGCTGTTAACCCAACCCGCTTTCCAAGCGAGCGCCATAGGCCACTAGGCGATACCTCCGCGGAGGAGGCTACCTTCCCGGGCCCGGTGGGCTGAAATCGCCCCGACACCTCCCGATAACGTCGCAGTCGTGCCGAGCTACCTGACGATCCGTCGCGACGCCGAGGCGGAGATCGAGGTGAAGCGCTCCCGCTTCCTGTGCACGCTGGAGCGGGTCGCCGACGAGGCGGCGGCGCGCGCCGTCGTGGACCGGCTGCGCCGCGAGCACTGGGACGCCCGGCACCACTGCTCGGCGTTCGTCCTGGGCCCGCCGCCGGTCCCGGTGGAGCGCTCGTCCGACGACGGCGAGCCCGCCGGCACCGCCGGGGCGCCGATGCTGGAGGTGCTGCGCGGCGGCGGCCTCTCCGACGTCGTCGCGGTGGTCACCCGCTGGTTCGGGGGCACGCTGCTCGGCGCCGGCGGGCTCGTCCGCGCGTACGGCGACGCGGTCCGCGAGGCGGTCGCCGAGGCGGGGACGCTGCGCCGCTCCCTGGTCCGCGAGCACCTGCTGGTCCTCGACCACGCCGACGCCGGCCGCGTCGAGTCGGACCTGCGCGCCCGCGGGGTGGTCGTCCTCGACACCGGGTACGCCGACCGGGTCACGCTGCGGCTCGGCGTACCGCCGGAGGAGGAGGCGCGGCTGGCGACCGCGCTGGCCGAGCTGACCGCCGGCGCTTCGACGACCGCGGTGGTGGGGGAGCGCTGGGTGGACGCCCCGGCGTGAGGCCCGGTGCGGGACCGGGTGTCGGCGCTGATTCAGGGCCGCGACCCCCTGTCGTCTATGGTTGGCGCCAACCCCCCGTGTGGCGGCACCTCACCCAACTCCCCCAGGGCCGGAAGGCAGCAAGGGTAAGTGGGCTCTGTCGGGTACATGGGGGGCCTTAATTTTTCCGCCCGGATCGGGCCGGCCGGGACCGCGTCAGGGACCGCGTCCGGGACCTCGGCCCGCGTCGGGGGAGACCGCCTGCGGCCTGTCGGGGGCGGTGGTTAGGGTTCAGGAGTGGACTCGCCGCTCGCCCTCTACCGCCGCTACCGGCCCGAGACCTTCGCCGAGGTGATCGGGCAGGAGCACGTCACCGAGCCGCTGCGCGCCGCCCTCGCGAACAACCGCGTCAACCACGCCTACCTGTTCTCGGGTCCGCGCGGCTGCGGCAAGACCACCAGCGCCCGGATCCTGGCCCGAGCGCTGAACTGCGAGAAGGCGCCGATCGCCGACCCGTGCGGGGAGTGCGAGAGCTGCCGCGACCTGGCCCGCGGCGGCCCCGGGTCCATCGACGTGATCGAGATCGACGCGGCCTCCCACGGTGGCGTCGACGACGCCCGCGACCTGCGTGAGAAGGCGTTCTTCGCGCCGGTGAAGAGCCGCTACAAGGTCTACATCATCGACGAGGCCCACATGGTCACCACGCAGGGCTTCAACGCCCTGCTCAAGCTCGTCGAGGAGCCCCCGCCGCACCTGCGGTTCATCTTCGCCACCACCGAGCCGGAGAAGGTCATCCCGACCATCCGCTCGCGGACCCACCACTACCCGTTCCGGCTGATCCCGCCGCGGCTGCTCTCCTCCTACCTCTCCGAGCTGTGCGACAAGGAGCAGGTCGCGATCGAGCCCGCCGCGTTGCCGCTGGTCGTCCGCGCCGGCGCCGGCTCGGCCCGCGACACCCTCTCGGTCCTCGACCAGCTGCTCGGCGGCGCCGGCCCGGACGGCGTCACGTACGCCCTGGCCAGCGGCCTGCTCGGCTACACGCCCGACACGCTCCTGGACGACGTCGTGGACGCCTTCGCGGCGGGCGACGGCTCGGCCGTCTTCGGCGTCGTCGACCGGGTCATCGAGACCGGACAGGACCCGCGCCGGTTCACCGAGGACCTGCTCCGCCGGCTGCGCGACCTGGTGATCGTCGCCGCGGTGCCGGACGCCCCCGCCACCGGCCTGATCGACGTCGCCGCCGACCAGGCGGAGCGCCTGGTCGCCCAGGCGGCGCGGTTCGGCCGCGCCGACCTGACCCGCGCCGCCGACCTGGTCGCCGCCGGCCTCACCGACATGCGCGGCGCCACCGCGCCGCGGCTGCTGTTGGAGCTGATCTGCGCCCGGGTGCTCCTGCCCGGCGCCGACCACAGCACCGACGGCGTGATGGCGCGCCTGGACCGCCTCGAGCGCCGGATCGACATCAGCGGTACGCCGTCCGCGCCGGCCCACTCGCCGATGGCCGACGTGCCCGCGCAGGACCGCCGCCAGCCGTCGCGGCACGAACGTGCCGCGCCCGAGCGGCACGAGGCGCCCAGCGACCGCCCCGCACACGTCCCGTCGACCCCCGCCGCCCACGCCCAGCAGCCGCCCGCGGCGCCCGAGCCGGCCCCGGAGCCGGCCCCGGAGCCGGTGCTCTCGAGCTCCCCCGTCCGCCCCGCGGCCCCGGAGCCCCAGGCGCCGGCCGAGCAGCCGATCTCCAGCTCTCCCGCCCCGGCAGCCCCCGCCGCCCCCGCCGCGGCAGCACCGGCACCGGCGCCGGCAACCCCGGCCCCGGCCGCCCAGGAGCCC
>NZ_JBEGDJ010000105.1:0-2974 GCF_040191335.1 Nocardioides sp. YIM 152588
GCTTCTCCATCGACTTCGACAGGTTGCTCTGCGTGGTCGACAGGTTGCGGTAGGCGTTGATCGCCTCGATGTTCTGGCTGATGCGGAGACCCATGGTGTTCCCTCCTGGATTCACGGTCTTGGTGGGGTCGGGTGTCCCTCCCTGGACTCCCGTCGCAGTCCCTGATCGTCCGGGGCGGTGTCGGGATGAGGCATTGGGTGCCGAAATGCCGTGTGCCGGCGGGGACCGGTCGGTCCCCACCGGCACACGGTGGATCAGCGGTTCGGCTGCGCCCCAGGCGCGCGGTGCTCAGCCCTGGAGGAGCTGGAGCACGCCCTGGGAGGCGGAGTTGGCCTGGGCCAGCATCGCGGTCCCGGCCTGGGACAGGATCTGGTTCTTGGTCAGGTTCATCATCTCCTGGGCCATGTCGGTGTCGCGGATGCGCGACTCCGAGGCGGAGAGGTTCTCGATGGCGACGTTGACCGAGTTCACGGTGTGCTCGAACCGGTTCTGCAGCGCACCGAGGGCGCCGCGCTGGGTCGAGACCGCTGTGATCGCGGTCTGGACGGTGTTGCTGTTGGTGATGTCCGCCGCGGCGACCGACGCCGGCAGGGCGGAGACGCCGACGGTGATCACGTCGGTGCTGGCGTAGCCGACCTGGAAGGTCAGCGTCGCGGCGGTGCCCGGGAACAGCGAGACGCCGTTGAACTTGGTGTTCGTCTGGATCCGGCCGATCTCGGTCTCGAGGGCGTCGAACTCGGCCGAGAGCGCGGCCCGGGAGTTCGCGTCCTGGGTGCCGGAGTTGTACTGCACCGACAGGTCGTTCATGCGCTGCAGCATGGAGTGGACCTCGGTCAGGGCGCCTTCCGCGGTCTGCACGACCGAGATGCCGTCCTGGGCGTTGCGGACGGCGACCTTGAGTCCGCCGACCTGGGCGCGCAGGCCCTCGGAGATGGCGAGGCCCGCGGCGTCGTCGGCGGCGCGGTTGATCCGGTAGCCCGACGAGAGCTTCTCCATCGACTTCGACAGGTTGCTCTGCGTGGTCGACAGGTTGCGGTAGGCGTTGATCGCCTCGATGTTCTGGCTGATGCGGAGACCCATGGTGTTCCCTCCTGGATGCAAGGTCTGGTTCTCGGGGGTCCCTCCCTGGACTCCCGTCGGTCTCCCTGATCGTCCGGACCGTCGCCGGGCTGAGGCATTCCCCGGGTGTCGTCGCCCGAGATGCCGAGCGCCGGCGGGACCTCGTGGGTCCCACCGGCGCTCGGTGTCTCAGATGTGCCCCTGTCGGAGCGGTGCTCAGCCCTGGAGGAGCTGGAGGACGCCCTGGGAGGCGGAGTTGGCCTGGGCCAGCATCGCGGTCCCGGCCTGGGACAGGATCTGGTTCTTGGTCAGGTTCATCATCTCCTGGGCCATGTCGGTGTCGCGGATGCGCGACTCCGAGGCGGAGAGGTTCTCGATGGCGACGTTGACGCTGTTCACGGTGTGCTCGAACCGGTTCTGGATCGCGCCGAGGGCGCCGCGCTGGGTCGAGATCGCGGTGATCTGCGCCTGTACGTCGTCGCTGGTGCTGGGCGTGCCGGCGGCCAGGTCGAGCGCCGCGATGGTGCCCTTGAAGCTGCCGAGCGCCGCCGCCGAGATCGCGATGGTGTCGCCGTTGGCGTAGCCGACCTGGAAGGTCCGCGCGCCGCCACCGAACAGCAGGTTGCCGTTGAACTTGGTGTTGTCCTCGATCCGGCCGACCTCGGTCTTCAGGGCGGTGAACTCGGCGTTGATCGCGGCCTTGGACTCGGTGCTCTGGGTGCCGGAGTTGTACTGCACGGCGAGGTCGTTCATGCGCTGGAGCATGGAGTGGACCTCGGTGAGGGCGCCTTCCGCGGTCTGGGCGACCGAGATGCCGTCCTGGGCGTTGCGGACGGCGACCTTGAGTCCGCCGACCTGGGCGCGCAGGCCCTCGGAGATGGCGAGGCCCGCGGCGTCGTCGGCGGCGCGGTTGATCCGGTAGCCCGACGAGAGCTTCTCCATCGACTTCGACAGGTTGCTCTGCGTGGTCGACAGGTTGCGGTAGGCGTTGATCGCCTCGATGTTCTGGCTGATGCGAAGACCCATGGTTCCCTCCTGGATTCAAGGTCTGGTGGGGTCGGGAGTCCCTCCATGGCCTCCCGTCTCCCCACCCCATCGACCGGACGGCGGTCGGGTTGAGCCTTCGACCCGAAGGGCTCGCGGCGACTCGGCGCTGAAAGCGACGTGCCGGTGGGGACCGGGTGGTCCCCACCGGCACGCGGTGGATCAGATGTGCCTCGGGTGGTGTGTCCGGGTCAGCCCTGGAGGAGCTGGAGGACGCCCTGGGAGGCGGAGTTGGCCTGGGCCAGCATCGCGGTCCCGGCCTGGGACAGGATCTGGTTCTTGGTCAGGTTCATCATCTCCTGGGCCATGTCGGTGTCGCGGATGCGCGACTCCGAGGCGGAGAGGTTCTCGATGGCGACGTTGACCGAGTTCACGGTGTGCTCGAACCGGTTCTGGATGGCACCGAGGGCGCCGCGCTGGGTCGAGATGCCCGTGATCGCCGCCTGCACCGAGTTGCTGTTCGTGATCACCACGGCGGAGCCGCCGACGGTCTGGGTCGCGGTGAAGTCCGCGGTGTCGATCGTCGCGAACGACTTGAGCGACCCCGCGCCGTCGACGACGATCGTGTCGCCGCTGGCGTAGCCGACCTGGAACGTCAGGTCGGCGTCGTTGAACAGCGTGTTGCCGTTGAACTTGGTGTTCGTCTGGATCCGGTCGATCTCGGTGAGCAGCGCGTTGAACTCCGCCGACAGGGCGGCCTGGGAGTTCGCGTCCTGGGTGCCGGAGTTGTACTGCACCGACAGGTCGTTCATGCGCTGCAGCATGGAGTGGACCTCGGTGAGGGCGCCTTCCGCGGTCTGGGCGACCGAGATGCCGTCCTGGGCGTTGCGGACGGCGACCTTGAGGCCGCCGACCTGGGCGCGCAGGCCC
>NZ_JBEGDJ010000106.1:0-2653 GCF_040191335.1 Nocardioides sp. YIM 152588
GGAGGTTGGACACGGCGACGCCGGTGCGGTCGGAGATCATCTTCGCCAGGTCGCGGACCCGGTGCGTCTCGGTCATCTGGTTGAACACCGAGACCCGGTCGCCCTTGGCCGCGGGCGCGGCCGGCGCGGGCGCCGACTCGCCGCCTCCGGCGGTCTTCAGCTTCTCGCCGTACTCCTTGCGGAAGCGCATCTCGGCGGGGAGCTCGACGGTGGAGCTCGCCGACTTGACGAACTCCCCCATCTCCTTGAACTTCTCGAGAACGAACTTGCTCTCGACGCCAAATTCCTTGGCGAGCTCGTGGACTCGGGTCTTGGCCACGTTTCTCCTTCTGGCCCAAGACCCGATCGGGGTTACTCAGACCGTTGATGGATGGTGCAGAACGAACTGGCTCATCGCGAGGTACTCATCGAGTGCTCATGAGCTGTTGCTCCAGTCTCTGTCGGTCGATTTCATTGCCACGGAGTCGAGGTACTCACCCACCGGCGCACTGGACGCCCCTGCCCCACCCGGCGTGATCCGCAGGGCGCGGGCGAAGGCCTTCCGCCGCACCGCGAGCTCGTAGCACTCGGTCGTGGGGTGCAGGTGCGCCCCGCGGCCGGGTGCGGTGCCGTCGGGATCGGGCCGCACGGTCTGGTGACCGTCCTGGTCCGAGCCGGCGGTCACCCGCAACAACTCGCTTCGGGAGGCCCGCTGCCGGCATCCGACGCAGGTCCGGACGGGGCCCTCGGGGAGGGTTCCGTCGTTCACAGCGCGGGATTTCATTCGGCGAGCCACCGATCGACAAGTCTAGCGCCTCGGCGGCGCCGGGACCGAACCGGCACCGACGCCGGGTCCGAGGGCGGCGCGGGCGCGACACGCCCGGGCGATCGACGCCCGGGCGCGGCGCGCCGTCAGGCCTCGGCGGCCTGCTCCTCGTCGGAGTGGATGTCGATCCGCCAGCCGGTCAGCCGGGCGGCGAGGCGGGCGTTCTGGCCCTCCTTGCCGATCGCCAGCGACAGCTGGAAGTCCGGGACGACGACGCGCGCGGACTTCGCGGCGGCATCCACCACGGTGACCGAGCGCACCTGCGCCGGGGAGAGGGCGTTGGCCACGAACGTGGCCGGGTCCTCGGAGAAGTCGACGATGTCGATCTTCTCGCCGTTGAGCTCGGCCATCACGTTGCGCACCCGCTGACCCATCGGGCCGATGCACGCACCCTTGGCGTTCAGCCCGGAGACGGTCGAGCGCACCGCGATCTTGCTGCGGTGGCCGGCCTCGCGGGCGATCGCGGAGATCTCGACCGAGCCGTCGGCGATCTCCGGCACCTCGAGCGCGAAGAGCTTCTTGACCAGGTTCGGGTGCGTCCGCGACAGCGTGATCTGCGGGCCCCGCATCCCCTTGCGGACCGAGACCACGAGGGTCTTGATCCGCGTACCGTGCCGGTAGTCCTCCCCCGGCACCCGCTCGCTGACCGGCAGCAGCGCCTCGATCTTGCCGAGGTCGACGAGCACGTCGTCGCGGTTGCGGCCCTGCTGGATGACGCCGGAGAGCACGTCGCCCTCCTTGCCGGAGAACTCGCCGAACTTGATCTCGTCCTCGGCGTCGCGCAGGCGCTGGAGCATGATCTGCTTCGCCGTGGTGGCGGCGATCCGGCCGAAGCCGTCCGGGGTGTCGTCGTACTCGCCGATCCGGTTGCCCTCGTCGTCGACCTCGGCCGCCATCACGCGGACGTGGCCGGTCTTGCGGTCCAGGTCGACCCGCGCGTCCTCGTGCGCGCCCGGGGTCTTGTGGTACGCCGTCAGCAGCGCCTGCTCGATCGCCTCGACCAGGACATCGAACTTGATCTCCTTCTCGCGCTCCAGCATCCGCAGGATGCTCAGGTCGATGTCCATCAGTTCTCGTCCTTCCGGTTGAACTCGATCTGCACCAGGGCCTTGGTGATGTCGCCCTGGGCCAGCGCGACGCGCTCGCCGTCCACGTCGAGGATCACGCCGGTCTCGTCGCACTCGACGATCCGCCCGGACAGCACCCGGCCGTCCGTCAGCGTGGCCTTGACCAGCCGGCCGGCGTTGCGACGCCAGTGCCGGGGCAGCGTGAGCGGCCGGTCCACCCCGCGAGAGGTGACCTCGAGCGTGTAGGGCTGCTCGCCCATCACGTCGGTCTCCTCGATCGCGGCGTCGATCAGCTTCGTCGCGGTGGCGACGTCGTCGAGGGTGATCCCGCCGTCCTTGTCCACGGCGACCCGCAGCACGCGGCGCTTGCCCGCGGGGGTGATCTCCACCGCCTCCACGTCGATGCCGAGCGCGGCCAAGCGACCGTCCCGGTCGCCGATCAGGGACTCGATCCTCGCTGCGTCGCGGTCCGCGGACGATCTGCTCGAACTCATCGGAGTCTCCGTGTCCTGTTGTGCGTTGCTGGTTGTGGGCCCGACCACCCGGCCCGGCTGTGGGCCGATGCGGGTGCGCGCGGGAGCGCGCGGCCCGTCCGGACCGAGAGAACCACGATACCGGCTACGGACGCCGATCCCCGCCTCGCCGAACGCCCGGATATGGTCGCCCGGTGCCTCGCCCCGTCCGCCCCGCGCCCACGTTGGGCCGCCGCCGCCTGCTCGGCTCCGGCGCGGCCGTCCTGGGGGCGGTCGCCGTGGCCGCGGCCGGCTGCGACGCCGGTCCC
>NZ_JBEGDJ010000107.1:0-2564 GCF_040191335.1 Nocardioides sp. YIM 152588
GGCCGCGCCGCCGTACCCGGCGCCGGGCTACCCGCCCCTGCCGCCGCACCCGCACAGCCACCGCAAGCAGCGCTCGGGCGCCGGCCGGTGGATCGGCGTCGCCGCGCTCGCCCTCGTCGTCGGCCTGGCCGGTGGGCTGGGCGGCGCCGCGGCCTACGACGCCTGGCTGGAGGACGGCCCGGACGCGCAGGGGCTCTACTCCGGCGGCCTGGCCGACGTCGACCTCGAGCCGCTGCCGCCCCTGGAGGACGGCGGCTCGGTCGCCTCCGTCGCCGACGCGGTGCTGCCCAGCACGGTGCAGATCATCGCCGAGTACGACGGCGTCGAGGGCGGCGCGACCGGCTCCGGCTTCGTGCTCGACCGGCAGGGCCACATCGTCACCAACAACCACGTGGTCGCGGACGCCGCGGCCGACGACGGGCCGATCCAGGTCGTCGACCAGGACGGCACCCGGTACGACGCCACCGTGGTCGGCCGCAGCCCCGTCTACGACCTCGCGGTCCTCGACGTGGGCGAGGAGAGCGGGTTGAAGCCCGCGTCGCTGGGTGCGTCGCGCGCCATGCGGGTGGGCGACCCGGTCGTCGCGATCGGCTCGCCGCTCGGGCTCAGCGCGACGGTCACCGCCGGCATCGTCAGCGCGCTCAACCGGCCGGTGACCACCGGGGACACCGCGGACGAGTCGTCGTACATCAACGCCGTCCAGACCGACGCCGCGATCAACCCGGGCAACTCCGGCGGCCCGCTGGTCAACCTGCGCGGTCAGGTGATCGGCGTGAACTCCGCGATCGCCACCAACGGCGGCGCGTCCGGCGACGCCGGCAACATCGGCGTCGGGTTCGCGATCCCGGTCGAGCAGGTCGAGGTCACGGCCGACCAGATCCTGCGCACCGGCGAGGCCCAGTACCCGGTGATCGGGGCGCGCGTCGAGACCGGCGGCGCGTCGGAGGAGGACGGCGCGGTGCTCCAGGCGGTCCTGCCCGGGAGCCCGGCCGCGGCCGCGGGGCTGAAGAAGGACGACAAGATCACCGCCGTCGACGGCCAGCTCGTCACCAACGGCATCGGGCTGATCGTGGCGATCCGGACCCACCAGCCGGGGGAGGAGATCGAGTTCACCGTCGACCGTGACGGCAAGGAGCTCACCGTCGAGGTGACGCTGGACGGCGAGGTCGGCTGAGCCCGCGCGCGGGTGGGCGGCGGCCGCCGCTCACTCGACGTGGTCGTCCACGAACGGGTGGTCGGCGACGTACTGCCGGGCCTCGGCGTACATCCGCTCGATGTACTCCTCGAGCTTGGTCGCCTCGACCCGCCACTGGCCGCGGCCGCCGATCTTGATCGCGGGCAGCTCGCCGCGTCGTACCAGCGCGTAGACCTGCGCGCTGGACGTGTTGAGGACCTCGGCCACGTCGGCCAGGTTCAGGAAGCGCGGGGTCCCAGGCATGGCCCCCATCGTTCCACCATGGAGGGGGCGGCGCGCCAGAGGCGCGGCCCGGCTGTGGATGAACGACTCCGGCCGGACGCCTGTGGACGAACGCCTGACGCGGCGGCGGGCAGCCGCCATGATGTGCGCCGTGTCGAGGAATCCCGGAGCCGCCGGAGGTCCGGCCGCCCAGGCCGTGCCGGCGCTCCGCCTGCGCCGGCCGGGGTGGCGCGACCCGCGCCTGTGGGTCGGGGTGCTGCTGGTGGCCGTCTCCGTCGTCGCCGGCGCCCGCCTGCTCGCCTCGGCCGACGAGTCGGTCGCGGTCTGGGCGGTGGACGACGCGGCCGGCGCGGGCGCCGTGCTCGGTGAGGCGGACCTGGTGGCCCGCCGCGTGCGGTTCGTCGAGGACACCGACCTGACGCTCTACTTCCCGGCGGACCAGCCCCTGCCCGAGGGCAGCGTCCTGACCCGCTCGGTCGGGGCGGGCGAGCTGCTGGCCCGATCGGCGGTCGCCATCGACCCCTCCGGTGGTCTGGTCCAGGTGCCGCTCGAGGTCGAGGCCGGACGGGTGCCGGGCGCGGTGGCCGCGGGGTCGGTCGTCGACGTGTACGTCGACGACCGGGCGCAGAGCCGCGGCAGCGACGGCATCAAGCTGCTCGGCGCGGTCACCGTCGTCGACGCGCCCGCCTTCGACGCGGCCTTCGCGGTGTCGGGCTACCGACAGGTCGTGGTCGCGGTCCCGCCCGCCTTCGCGGAGAACTTCGAGTCGATGCTGGCGAGGATGGACGACCCCGTGCTCCGGATCCACTACGTCCGGTGAGGCGATGAGCCGATGATCGTCACGCTGCTGGTCTCCACCGGGGCCGCCTGGGAGGCGGCCGCGCTGGGCGCGCTCAACGCCGCCCCGGGCGTGGTGGTGCTCAAGCGCTGCGTCGACGTCGAGGACCTGCTGGCCACCGCGTCCACCGGACAGGCAGAGGTGGCGGTCGCCGACGCCGACCTGACCGGCCTCGACGCCGGCGTGGTCGCCGAGCTGGCGCGGTACGGCGTGCGCCTGGTCGCCGTCGCCGGCGAGCCCGACGCCAGCCGCCCGGCCGCCGAGCGGATCGGCCTGGCGGCGGTCGTCGCCCGCGGGGCGACGGCGGAC
>NZ_JBEGDJ010000108.1:0-2545 GCF_040191335.1 Nocardioides sp. YIM 152588
GCGGTAGGTGTCGGGAGCGCCCGCGGGGTCGGGGTACCAGCCTGCGCTGGTCGGGCGCCGCCCAGGACGCGTCGCGCGATGACGCCGCGTGAGAGCACCTCGCGCTGCCACGGCCAGTTCACCACCGAGCCGCCCGGCACCCAGCGCGACCCGATCACCAGGTCGGCGTGCTCGAGCGCAGCCCGCCGCCCAGCGGTCCTCCGCCCGGCGCCCCGCCGAGCGGCCTGCCGACGACCATGCCGCCGCCGTACCCGCCGCCGGCGCCGGGCGGCCCTGCGCGGCTGCAGGTCTCCGACGGGCAGAGCGTGGTGGTCGACCGGGTCGTGCTGATCGGCCGCGCCCCGGAGGCGCGCCGCTTCGGCGGGACCGAGCAGCCGCGCCTGGTGACGGTGCCGAGCCGCCTGAACGAGATCTCCTCGACCCACGTCGAGGTGCGCCCCGGCGCCACGCCCGGCGCCGCGACCGTGACCGACATGGGCTCGACGAACGGCACCGTGATCGTGCGGCCCGGCGAGTCCCCGGAGGACCTGAAGCCGGGCATCGCGGTCCCCGTCGTACCGGGAACGATCATCAACCTGGGCGACGGCATCACGATCGAGGTCGGGCAGGCCTGACCGGGCGGGCCCGGACCGCGGCGCCGGGATGAAAGGCTTTCCGGGGGCGCCGCGCGATGGCCTACGATTCCGACGCGCCGGGACACCGGCGCGGGACACAGCGAGGAAGGTCGAGACGTGCCGACTGGCAAGGTCAAGTGGTTCGACGCGGAGAAGGGGTTCGGGTTCCTCTCCCAGCCGGGCGGTGCGGACGTCTACGTCCACGCCGACGCGCTGCCGGAGGGCGTCTCCACCCTGAAGGCCGGGACGCGGGTCGAGTTCGGCATCGCCCAGGGGCGGCGCGGCGAGCAGGCCCTCCAGGTCCGTGTGCTCGACGCCCCCGCCTCGGTGGCCCGCAAGCAGGCCCAGGCGAAGCGCAAGAAGCCCGAGGAGATGGTCCCGATCGTGGAGGACCTGATCCGGCTGCTCGACGGCGTCGGCGAGGCCTACCGGCACGGCCGCCACCCGGAGCGTCGTACGGCGCAGCCGGTGGCCAAGCTGCTGCGCGCGCTGGCCGACGAGCTCGACGCCTGATCCGGGGTAGTCCCTGACGAAAAGCACCCGTGACGGCCGAGTTCGGGTGCTTTTCGTCAGGGACTACGCCCCCCAACCCCTGGGGACCAGGCCCAGCTCCCGTCGGAGCCCGCCCGCCCCGGCGCCTCAGGCCGGGCTGCCGCTGGGCTGCGCCGACGGTTGCGCCGCGGCGTCGCGGCGGGGGCGGGAGCCGAGGGTGAAGACGGCCCAGGCGGCGAGCACCACCGCGGCCACGCCGAGGCCCAGCTGTGGGATCCAGGGCATCGCGATCCCGACGAAGCCGCCGACCACCCAGGCCAGCTGGAGGGTCGTGTCGCCCCGGGCGAAGGTGCTGGAGTGGTACCGCGGCGGCACCCCGGTCTGGATGGTGGAGTCCAGCGAGACCTTCGCCAGGTACTGCATCAGGCCCGCCGTCAGGCCGAGCGCGACGATGGCGAGCACGCTGTAGAGCGCCGCGGCGACCACGCAGATCACGATGTCGGCGATGAGCGCGACGACCACCATCACCGCCGGGTTGATCTTGCGCGCCACCGAGGCGATCACGATGCCGAGCGTGTTGCCCAGGCCGGCGCCGCCGATCACCAGCCCGATCAGCAGCGTGGTCCGGTCCTCCCAGCCGGCGATCGGCTCCGCGCGCAGCAGGAACGCCATGTACATGGTGAGGAAGCCCGACAGCCACCGCGGACCGCAGTTGACCCGCAGTGCGAAGGCGACCTTGGGCGGCACCCCGGTGCCGCGCCCGGTGCCGAGCGCCCCGCGGACCTGCCGCTCGCCCTCGCTGGAGTCGACCTTGGCCGGCAGCAGGATCGCCGCGATGGTGCCGAGGACGAAGATGAGGAAGGCCAGGCGCAGCGTCCACTCCGCGCCGAAGTACGCCGCCGCGCCGGCGATCGGCGCGGACACGGTCGCGCCGACGACGCCGGCGAGGCTGACCCGGCCGTTCGCCTTGACCAGCGTGATCTCGGGCGGGAGCAGCCGGGGGACGGCCGCGGCCCGGGTGACGCCGTACGCCTTGGAGGAGACCAGCACCCCGAGGGCGGCGGGGTAGAGCCAGACCGAGTCGGCGGCGATCGCGCCGGCGAGCACCCAGCACAGGAACGCGCGGATCGCGAAGGTCGCGCCGATGGCCCAGCGCCGACCGTGGCTGAACCGGTCGAGGAACGGGCCGATCAGCGGCGCGACGATGGCGAACGGCAGCATGGTGAGCCCGAGGAAGAGGGCGACCTGGCCGCGGGCCTCGCTGGTGGCGCCGGAGAAGAAGATGGTCCCGGCGAGCGCGATGGCGACCGCGGTGTCGCCGGCCGCGTTGCAGAACAAGGACCAGGCGATGCGGATCCTGCGCGCGCGGCTGCTGCAGGCCGCCCAGGACGCCGCGGACGCCGAGGCCAGCGACGCCCGGCGCAGCCAGGTGCGCACGG
>NZ_JBEGDJ010000109.1:0-2416 GCF_040191335.1 Nocardioides sp. YIM 152588
TGGCAGACCTCGCCGACCACCTTCTCCTCGCCCGCGTCGCGGAACTGCGAGAGGTACCAGGGCAGGCCGCGGTCGAAGTAGCGGTCGAAGAAGTAGAGGTCCTTCGCCGGGTCGAGGCGGTCGAGCGTCGTCCCGGTCCACCCGCCCGGTCCGCCCGCTCCACCGAGGCGCAGGACCGTGGTGCCGGGCAGGTCGCCGACGCCGGGATCTGACCCGGCGCCGTCGACGACGAGCAGCAGGTGCGGCGCTCCCGGGCCGGGGGCCGGCAGCAACGCCGACAGCTCCGCCCACGAGGCGCGGATCGAGCGGGCGGGGCCGAGGTCGTCGTACGCGCCCGCGCCGCGGGCGTGGGGCAGCCACGCGGCCCAGGCCCAGCGGCCCGGGTCGTCGGTCACCACGGCGACCCGCAGGTGCTCGGGGGCGTGGCCCGCGGCCGCCGAGCAGACGAACGCGCGGGCCACCGCGCGGCCCGCCTCGCCGGCGTCGAGGATCAGGCACGCGCGCTCGCGCAGGTCGACGGCGAGGGGCAGTGCGGGGACGCTCGCGTGGGCCGCCAGCAGCCGCGCGCGGGCGACGGCCGCGACGTGATCGGCCGGCTCCACGGCGTCCGGCTCCGGCGCGAGGAGGTCGGCGTCGAGGGGCAGGTCGCCGGTGCCGTACCGGACCCGCAGGTAGCCCTCCTCGCCCGGAGCCCGCTCCGGGGAGGGCGGCCACGACGCGGGTGCCGGGTGGGTCCGTCCGAGGGCGGCGCGCTGGCGGACGGCGGCCTCGGCGAGCCGGGCGCGTGCGGCGGCCAGGTGACGCAGGTACCCGAGCCGGATCCCGTCGACGCGCCGCCGGTGCGCGCGCCGGCGGTGGTCGGCCTGGAGCAGCACGACCGCGACCGTGGTGGCCAGGAACAGCCCGGCCGCCAGCAGCCGGACCGGGCCCCCGGCCCCGCCGGACCCCACGCCGGTGAGCAGCAGCATCGCGCCGAGGCCGCCGAGCGCGGGGAGCAGGTGCAGCGCCGTGCCGCCGGCCGCCTCGGGGGCGGGGGCGCGGGGCGGAGGGAGGATCCGGATCTCGGGCCGGTCCTCGGGCGCGCTGGTCGTCGGGCTGGTCGTCGGGCTGGTCGTAGGGCTGGTCATCGTCCGCTGGCTACCCGGCGAGGGACCGGGCATGCCTGCGGATCCCGTCGTCCACAGGCGACTCCTCGCGGGGCGTGTCGCTCGGGCGCCGGGCCCGGGTCGTGTGCCCCACGACCCGGCATGGCGGGGTCTCAGGCACACGACCCCACCCACGGGCAGGTGCGCTGTGGACAACCGACGGTCGCGGTTTCGGGTCGCCCCGCCGCCGGGCATCGGTCCCGCGACAACCCGACCGGCGGCCACCGCCGCCACCACCACCCGAGGAGCGACCGATGACTCATCCGACCGACTTCGGCCACGGCGACGGCGTGCTGCACCGCGCCGCCGCGCTGGTCACCGAGGCCCGCCACGACCTGGCCGGCACCGCCGTCACGCTGGACGGCCAGGTGGCGACGGTCCGCGGCCGCTGGGGCGGCGCGGGCGCGGAGGCGTTCTTCGGCCTGCACCGCGCCTGGGCCGAGCAGCACGCCCGGATCGTCGGCGCGCTGGACGGCCTCGCCGACGCGCTGACCGAGACCGAGCGCGACAACACCCGCGTCGACGACGACGCCCGCGGGTTCCTCGCCGACCTGACCGCCCGCCTCGGCGCGGTCCGGATCTGAGGGGGCCGCGATGGGGACCGACGGGCTCCGCGTCGACCACGCCGCGCTCGAGGGTGCGGCCGACGACCTCCACGCCGCCGTCCGCGCGATCGACGCGCGGCTGGACCGGCTCGACCACGACCTGGCTCCGCTGCGCGCCGACTGGAGCGGCGCCCAGCAGGAGGCCTACCGGTCCGCCCAGGCCACCTGGGACGCGGCCATGGCCGAGATGCGCGACCTGCTCGACCTGACCCAGCGGGCGGTCCGGCAGGCGAACGCCGAGTACCGGGCCGCCGACCTGCGCGGCGCCGCCCGCTTCGGGTGAGCGGGCTGCTGCCGGTCACGGTGGTCGCCGGCGAACGACGGGCGGACCTGGCCCTGCCCACCGGCGTGGCCGTGGCCGAGCTGCTGCCCGCCCTGGCGGAGGGCCTCGGCGTCTCCGCGGGCCACGGGCTCCGGCTGGTGACCGCCGGCGGCCGCCCGCTCGACCACGGCCGCGACCTGTCCGCCCAGGGTGTCGCCGACGGCGGCGTGCTGGCGCTCGTCGCGGCGCCGGCGGTGGCGCCGCCGCGCGTGTACGACGACCCGGTCGACGCCCGGGGCGACGGCCGGAGAATCTTCCGAAAAAACTAAGAGCCGCCGCAGGCGTCTCGGGTCACCTGCGGCGGCTGAGAAGAACTTTGCCACGCGCCAGGTGACATGTCATCA
>NZ_JBEGDJ010000111.1:0-1546 GCF_040191335.1 Nocardioides sp. YIM 152588
CCCCGAACCCAGAAGATTCAAGACCCAGAAGCGGCCACCGGAGCCGGAAGCCCTCCGCCAGACCGGCGTCTTGCCTCCCGCCGCACCCGGCGACAAAGAGAACATTACGCATCCCGCGGCCTACACACAAATCAGAAGGCCCCTTCCGACGGTGTCCAAGCCCACCGCGCCGGCAACTAGGTACGGGACCCGCCACGCTGCTAGATGCGAGCGTCCGATCGAGCCCGCGCAGCCCGAGAATCGGGTACGTCTACCCCCGCTCCAGGTGCCGTTGTCAACCGGAGTGCCGCCCCAGCCACCGCGGGTCGTCCGCGGCGGCAGGGGCTACCCAACTCGGGGTAAGCCGGCTCCCCAACACGCGGTACCTCGCCGTGCACCCCTGGCGCGGCCGACCGCCCGACCACCAGGGTCCCCGGGAGAGCTCGGGCTCCGGAATCCCCCACGTCAGAGAAGACAACGATTCCAGGAGGAACTCCACCATGCAGCTCAAGCGTGCGGCAGTCGCCGCCGTCTCCGCCGTCGCCCTCGGCACGATCGGATTCGCCTCGGCCTCCGCCCTCGACATCCAGGGCGGAACCATCCAGTACGGCCAGACCGGGACGTCGTGCGATCCCGATGGGGTCGAGGTCCACTGGGGTCTCGAGACCGACGACAACAGCGTGCGTTCGGTCCGCGTCTCCGGCATCGCCGGCGCGTGCTTCGGCAAGGACCTCTTCGTCAAGGTGAACGGTGGCGCCACCATGTCGACGACGATCGACGCGGCCTCCGAGAGCTTCTCGCTCGGCACGACCTACCCGAGCGCGGACGCGATCCACGACGTCAAGGTCTGGATCGAGGGCTGAGCCTTCACACCGCTCCCCTGCCGGCGGACCGCCGCGGCGGTCCGCCGGCAGGGCCGGTCCACCGGAACGAAGGGGGACACATGCGCCGCGTGCGAGACATCACGGGCTGGATCCTGCTCGGCACCGTGCTCGCGGGTTGGTTCCTGTGGCTCCGTCCGCCGGCGCTGGGCGGCACGACCTCCCTGGTCGTCGTCTCCGGCACCTCGATGTACCCAAGCTTCGAGCCCGGCGACCTTCTCGTCGTCACCGAGCGTCCGCGCTACGACGTGGGACAGGTCGCCGTCTACGACATCCCACGCGGCCAGCCCGGTGAAGGGTCCGGGGCACGCATCGTCCATCGCCTCATCGGCGGCGACCAGTCAGCAGGATTCACGACGCAGGGCGACAACCAGGACGCGGCGGACCCGTGGACTCCGCGGGAGGACGACATCGTCGGCGCCGTCGCCCATCGCCTCCCGCAGGCCGGAGCATGGATCGGGACCGCCATGCAGCCGGTGCTGATCGCCGCGGCCGGCGGCGGGGTCGGGGCCTGGCTCGGTTACGGGTACCGCGGGCGCCGTCAGCTCGAGAGGAGCGTGCCCGATGAGAACGGTGCGGCATGAAAAATGCCAGAGGGCCATCACCGTGTGGTGATGGCCCTCTGGGGAATGTTTGTCCGGCGGCGTCCTACTCTCCCACAGCCTCTCGGTTGCAGTACCATCGGC
>NZ_JBEGDJ010000112.1:0-1392 GCF_040191335.1 Nocardioides sp. YIM 152588
CGAGCGCAGCGAGCCCGCCGGTGGTTGAGGTGCGAGCGCAGCGAGCCCGCCGGTGGTTGAGGTGCGAGCGCAGCGAGCCCGCCGGTGGTTGAGGTGCGAGCGCAGCGAGCCTCGAAACCACCCCCGTCGCTAGGGTGGCGGCATGAGCGAGACGCCCTCCGCGCCTGACGCCCCCGGCCCCACCGACCAGCAGCGGATCATCGTGGTCGGCCCCGACGGCCAGCCCGTCGGGTCGGTGCCGGCCAGCGCGATGACGGCGCACACCGGCGCCGGCGAGCAGACCGCCGAGGACGGGGACGGCGAGCGCTCGCTGACCGACCTGGTCGAGCAGCCCGCCAAGGTGATGCGGATCGGCAGCATGATCCGCCAGCTGCTCGAGGAGGTGAAGTCGGCGCCGCTGGACGAGGCGAGCCGGCAGCGCCTCGCCGAGATCCACCGCGCCTCGATCTCCGAGCTCGAGCAAGGCCTCGCCCCGGAGCTGATCGAGGAGCTGGAGCGCCTGTCGCTCCCCTTCGCCGAGTCGACGACCCCGTCGGAGGCCGAGCTGCGGATCGCCCAGGCGCAGCTGGTGGGCTGGCTGGAGGGCCTGTTCCACGGCATCCAGACGGCGATCTACGCCCAGCAGATGGCGGCGCGGGCCCAGTTCGAGCAGATCCGCAAGGCGCTGCCGCCCGGCGGCATCCCCGGGATGCCGCACCCCGAGGCCGGGCAGGGCCCGCCGGGAGCCGACGGCGGCGAGGACGGCCGCAGCGGGATGTACCTCTGAGCCTGCGCCGTCAGCGGCGCTCGCGCCCGAGGCGCGAGACCAGCACCAGCCCGAGCACGCCGACCAGCGCGAGCGCGGCGCCGGGAGCGACGAGGCGACCCAGCGCCGGCGACTCCTCGTCGGTGTCCGCGTCGCGGGTGAGCGTCGGCGTCGGCACCACGGGCGCGGGCGGCGACAGGTACTCGTCCAGCCGGTCGGTGAGGGCGGTGGTGAGGCCGCCCTTCAGCCGGACCACGCCCAGGCACGGGTCGGCGACGAGCTGGCTGCCGTCCTCCGTGGCGAAGAACAGGTAGGAGGCGCCCTTCGGCAGCCTGGCGGAGAGCAGCCGCCCGTCCTCGTTCGGGACCGTCAGCCGGACCCGGCTGTCGCTGCTGACCAGCCCGGTGAAGCCGGCGCCCACCTCGATCGTGTAGCGCCAGCCCAGCTTCTCGCCCGAGGCCCGGACCACCTCGCGCTCGACGATCTCGCCGGCGAAGACGTTGTCCACGCCCTCGGCGCGCGCCGTCACGGCCTCCTGGTCGGTCAGGTCCAGGTCCCCGCAGCCGTCGACCCGCACGGCGCTCGCGGTGCCCGGCGCCGCGAGCACGGCGGCGGGCGCGCCCAGCAGCAGCGCGCCGACCAGCAGC
>NZ_JBEGDJ010000113.1:0-1376 GCF_040191335.1 Nocardioides sp. YIM 152588
TGTGGAGGCTCAGGACATCGCGGACACATTGAGTCTCACGACATCGCGGACACCTGACCGGTTCACGACCCGTCCAGCGCGCACGATGCGCAGGGTGGATCGTGGCCAGAGATGGAGTCGCGGTGAGCCCCGAAGTGGCAGCGCTGGTGGCCCGGTACGTGGAGTCCCTGGACCCGACGACCGGGCCGCACCCGAGGATCAACGTGCGCGCGGAGTGCGCGGCGTTGGGGATCTCGAAGACGATGTTCTACAAGTACGTGGCCCGGTTCCAGGCCGAGGGCGTGGACGGGTTCTTCCCCCGCACACGTCGCCCGCTGACCAGTCCCGAACGGCTCACGGCCGCCTGTGAGGACGAGCTGATCCGGGCCCGCAAAGAGCTCCTCGACGGCGGGTGGGACGCCGGCGCGGACCAGATCCGGTTCCGGCTCCAGGCCCAGATCGACGCCGGCGCCTGCTCCTGGCCGGCCAGCCAACCGCTGCCCTCGCGGGCCACGATCAACCGGGTCCTGGACCGACGCGGACAGCTGGTCAAGGTCCCCCAACGCCGCCCGCGTGCCGCGCGCCGCAGGTTCGAGGCCGACCAACCGAACCAGCGTTGGCAGATGGACGGTTTCGAGTGGACCCTCGCGTCGGGGTGGCGGGTGGTGGTGCTGCACGTGATCGACGACTGCTCGCGCTACGAGATCGCCTTGCAGGTCGCACGCAGCGAGAACGCCGAACAGGTCTGGGACACCCTGACCCTCGCCGCGGGCCGGTATGGGCTGCCGGCCGAGCTGCTCACCGACAACGGCACCGCGTTCTCTGGTCGGCGCCGGGGCTGGACCAGCCCGCTGGAAGCGAACCTGACCCAGTTGGGGGTCCGGCACGTCACCAGCCGGGTCGGACACCCCCAGACCTGCGGGAAGGTCGAGCGCGCCCACCAGCCCGTCCAGCGTTGGCTCGAGACCCACGGACCCTACGAGACCGTCGCCGAGCTCCAGGCCGCCCTGGACGCCTACCGGCAGCAGTTCAACCACGACCGTCCCAAGACCCACCTCGGTGGGCTGACCCCCGCGCAGCGCTACGCACTGGGCGACAAGGCCGCCCCCGCCGGGCCTGTCGAGGCGCCGTTGCACCTCACTCGCGGCAAGGTCGCCGTCAACGGCACCGTGACCATCCACCGCACCCGCGTCGGGATCGGCCGCGCCCACGCCGGCAAGACCGTGACCCTGTTCCGCCGCGGCACCCGGGTCACCGTCTTCGACAGCAACCGACTGGTCGTGGAGTTCGACCTGAAATCACGAGCGGGCTACCAGTCAGCCAACCCCCGCGGTAGGAAAGTGTCCGCGATGTCTTGAGACATATGTGTCCGCGATGTCCCGAGACACAACACATCG
>NZ_JBEGDJ010000114.1:0-1220 GCF_040191335.1 Nocardioides sp. YIM 152588
CCGGTCCCGCCGCACGCCCGGATCTCCGCACCGGTGCCGGCGAGCGCCTCGCGGACCCGGGCCTGGGTCCGGTGCTCCTCACCGGACAGCTCCGGATGACGGTGCAGGTCCCGGTACAGCGCGACGGCGCGGTCCAGCACGTTCTCGTCCACCACGGAGGCTCCGGTCATCATCACTGGCACCTGAATGTTGTATCCAGTTGCCTTTTCACCTATCGCCGTATTGCGTTTCATGTCGGTTTCACACCGACCCGGGAGGTTTCAAAAGCGGCCTGTTTTGTATCCAGTTCCGGCTGCAGGCGGGCGCGAAGCACCGCGAGCGCACCCTGCATGCCGACGCGCACGGCGTCGGTGGGATGGGGCGCGAACCGGGCGTCGTGGTTGCGCGGCACCGGCTCGGGCCCGGCGTGGAGTGCCGGGTCCTGGACGCCGAAGTTCCAGATCACCGACGGCACGCCGAGTCGCTCGGCGTACCGGCTGAAGTCGTCGCTGGCCGGCAGCGGGTCGCGCGGCGGCGCCACGGCGTCGGGGCCGAACACGGTGGCCAGCGCCGCCGCGACCCGGTCGTTCTCCGCCGGGTCGTTCCAGCACGCCGGGATCTCCGAGACGTCCTCGACCTCGACGTCGACGCCCGCGGCCGCCGCCTCTCCGCGCACGATCCGGAGAAGGGACTCCCGCACCCGCTCGGCGACGACCGGCTCGTAGCTGCGCGCGGAGACGGTGAAGACCGCCTCGGCCGGAATGACGTTCTCCTTGGTGCCGGCGTGGAACGTGGCCACCGTGAGCACCGCCATCCGGAACGGGTCCACCTCGCGGGCGACGACGGTCTGCAGCCGGTGCACCATCGCGACCGCGGCGACGACCGCGTCCTTGGCCAGGTGCGGGCGGCTGGCGTGCCCTCCCACGCCGCGGACCGTGACCCGCCAGGATCGCTGGGCGGAGAGGAACCAGCCCGGCCGGCAGATCAGCTGGCCGACCGGCGCCGGGGTGACGTGCTGGCCCAGCACCACGTCCGGGAGCCCGGTGTCGTCGAAGAGCCCGTCGTCGAGCATCGCCAACGCGCCCGCACCGTTCTCCTCAGCGGGCTGGAAGACCCCGATCAGCGTCCCGGACCAGGATCCCGGCTGCTCCGCGAGCTGCAGCATCGCGCCGACCAGCGACGCGGTGTGCACGTCGTGACCGCACGCGTGCATCACGCCCGGCACCTCGCTGGCGTAGGGC
>NZ_JBEGDJ010000115.1:0-1034 GCF_040191335.1 Nocardioides sp. YIM 152588
CCTGTCCTCGGCGATGACGTTGATGGCGTGGATCGAGCCGACGGCGTCGCAGAGCGGGTGGCGCACCATCATGCAGCGCGAGACGGATGCCTACTTCCTCAACGCCAGCAATTCGACGGGCCCGCTGCGGCCCTCGGGTGGTGCGACCCTGGGGGGTGGCACGGCCTTCGTCACCGGTACGACGGCGAGCCCGGTCGGCGAGTGGACCCACGTGGCGTTGACCTATGACGGCGCGATGATGCGGTTGTACGTCGACGGCGGGCTGGTCGGCAGCAGCCTGGTCGCCGGCAGCATCCAGTCGTCCGCGAACCCGTTGTGGATCGGCGGGAACAGTCCTTGGGGTGAGTACTTCCAGGGCTTGATCGACGAGGCGCGGGTCTACGACCGGGCGTTGTCGGCTGCCGACGTCCAGGCGGCGATGGACACTCCGCTGGAGGCTCCGGAACCCGACACGACCGCGCCGACCGCGCCGTCGGCCCTCACGGCGACGGCGGTGGGTCCGGCCCGGGTGGACCTGAGCTGGGACGCGGCCACCGATGACGTGGCGGTGGCCGGGTATCGGGTGGAGCGCTGCACCGGTGCCGGGTGCACCGACTTCGCCCAGGTCGCCGCGCCGACCGGGACCACCTACAGCGACACGGGGCTGAGCGCGGGCACCACGTACGTGTACCGCGTGCGGGCGGTCGACACCGCGGGGAACGTGGGTGGCGCGTCGGGCGTGGTGTCGGCGGTGACGGCCTCTCCCGACACCACGGCGCCCTCGGCGCCGTCGGGTCTGGCCGCGACGGCGAGCGGTCCGACCACGGTCGACCTGACCTGGGACGCGGCCACCGATGACGTGGCGGTGACCGGCTATCGGGTGGAGCGCTGCACCGGTGCCGGGTGCACCGACTTCACCCAGGTCGGCGCGCCGGGTGGGGTCGGCTTCGGCGATGCCGGGTTGAGTGCTGACACCGTGTACCGGTACCGGGTCCGGGCGGTCGACGCCGCGGGGAACGTGGGTGACTACTCGAACGTCGCGAGCGCGACCACGC
>NZ_JBEGDJ010000116.1:0-975 GCF_040191335.1 Nocardioides sp. YIM 152588
GGGTGCGCCCTGCGGGCGCCGGGGACGGTCCGGCCGGGGTGGCCGACCTGCTCGTGGCGCTCCCGGCGACCGACCCGCCGTGGCCGCCGAGACCCGACCGGGAGCGGCTCCGGGTGCCGATCGGCACCGACGCGGACGGCGTACCGGTCCACCTGGACCTCAAGCAGGCCGCCGAGGGCGGTGCCGGCCCCCACGGGCTGGTGGTCGGCGCGACCGGGTCGGGGAAGTCCGAACTGCTGCGCACCCTGGTGCTCGGCCTCGCGCTGACCCACTCGCCCGACGACCTCGCGCTGGTGCTGGTCGACTTCAAGGGTGGTGCGACGTTCGCGGGCCTCGGCGACCTGCCGCACACCTCCGCGCTGGTCACGAACCTCGCCGACGAGCTGGCGCTGGTCGACCGGATGGCCGACGCGCTGCACGGCGAGCTGCTCCGGCGCCAGGAGCTGCTGCGCGCCGCGGGCCACGACTCCGCCGCCGCCCATGACGCCGCCCGGGTGGCCGGGGCACCACTGGAGGCGCTCCCGGCGCTGCTGGTGGTCGTCGACGAGTTCTCCGAGCTGCTCGCCGCCCGCCCCGAGCTCGCCGAGACGTTCGTGGCGCTCGGCCGGCTCGGCCGCTCGCTGGGGGTCCACCTGCTGCTCGCCACCCAGCGCCTGGAGGAGGGCCGGCTGCGCGGGCTGGAGGCGCACCTGTCGTACCGGATCGCGCTGCGGACCTTCGGCGCGGCGGAGTCCCGCGCGGCGATCGGCACCCCGGACGCCGCCACGCTGCCACCCGCACCGGGCGCCGCCTACCTGCGGGTCGGCGCGGACGCACCGCGCCGCTTCCGGGCGGGGTACGTGTCGGCGCCCGCCCACCCGGCGTCGCGACCGACGGTGCTCCCGTTCACGGCGGCGCCGGTCCACGCCGCGACCGGCGCCCCCGCGCCGGCCGGCGCGAGCACGCCGCTCGGACGCCGAGGTCCGCCTCGGCTCC
>NZ_JBEGDJ010000117.1:0-923 GCF_040191335.1 Nocardioides sp. YIM 152588
CTTCTCCATCGACTTCGACAGGTTGCTCTGCGTGGTCGACAGGTTGCGGTAGGCGTTGATCGCCTCGATGTTCTGGCTGATGCGAAGACCCATGGTTCCCTCCTGGATTCACGGTCTGGTGGGGTCGGGCGTCCCTCCCTGGACACCCGTCGCCCTTCCCGATCGTCCGGGGCGCGGGCCGGCTGAGGCTTCGGCGCCGAAAAGGCCGAGCGCCGGCGGGACCTCGTGGGTCCCACCGGCGCTCGGTGGATCAGATGTGCCTCGGGTGGGTGGTGCTCAGCCCTGGAGGAGCTGGAGGACGCCCTGGGAGGCGGAGTTGGCCTGGGCCAGCATCGCGGTGCCGGCCTGGGACAGGATCTGGTTCTTGGTCAGGTTCATCATCTCCTGGGCCATGTCGGTGTCGCGGATGCGCGACTCCGAGGCGGAGAGGTTCTCGATGGCCACGTTGACGCTGTTCACGGTGTGCTCGAACCGGTTCTGGATCGCACCCAGCTCGCCCCGCTGGGTCGAGATCTCGGTGATCGCGGCCTGGATCGAGTCGCTGTCCGCGATGTCGATCGCCGCCATGTCCGTGCCCGTGGCGAAGTTCGCGAGCGCGGTGGCCGAGATCGCGATGGTGTCCGAGTTGGCGTAGCCGACCTGGAAGGTCATCGCGGCCCCGCCGAAGAGCGTGTTGCCGTTGAACTTGGTGTTGGTCCGGATCCGACCGATCTCGGTGGTGAGCGCGTCGAACTCCGCCTTCAGCGCCACCTCGGCCTCGGTGTCCGAGCCGTCGCCGGCCCAGGCTCCGTCGCCGACGGTGCCGTTGCTGAACTGCACGGCGAGGTCGTTCATGCGCTGGAGCATGGAGTGGACCTCGGTGAGGGCGCCTTCCGCGGTCTGGGCGACCGAGATGCCGTCCTGGGCGTTGCGGACGGCGACCT
>NZ_JBEGDJ010000118.1:0-742 GCF_040191335.1 Nocardioides sp. YIM 152588
GCCCTACGCCAGCGAGGTGCCGGGCGTGATGCACGCGTGCGGTCACGACGTGCACACCGCGTCGCTGGTCGGCGCGATGCTGCAGCTCGCGGAGCAGCCGGGATCCTGGTCTGGGACGCTGATCGGGGTCTTCCAGCCCGCTGAGGAGAACGGTGCGGGCGCGTTGGCGATGCTCGACGACGGGCTCTTCGACGACACCGGCCTGCCCGAGGTCTTCTACGGGCAGCACGTGGCCGCGGCGCCGGTCGGCCAGCTGATCTGCCGGCCGGGCTGGTTCCTCTCCGCCCACCGCTCCTGGCGCGTGCGGCTGCGTGGCGTCGGCGGCTCCGGCTGCCGTCCCCACCTGGCCAAGGACGTCGTGGTCGCCGCGGCCGCGATGGTGCTGCGATTGCAGACCGTCGTCGCCCGCGAGGTGGACCCGTTCCGGATGGCGGTGGTCACGGTCGGCGACCTGCACGCCGGCACTAAGGCGAGCGTGATCCCGGCCGAGGCGGTCTTCACCGTCTCCAGCCACACCTACGAGCCCGAGGTCGCCGAGCGGGTCCGCGAGAGCGTGCTGCGCATCATCCACGGCGAGGCCGAGGCCTCCGGCGTTGAGGTGGAGATCGAGCAGGACCCCGAGATCACCGGCATCCCGGCGTGCTGGAACGACCCGGCGGAGAACGACCGGGTCGCGGCGGCGCTGGCCACCGTGTTCGGCCCCGACGCCGTGGCGCCGCCGCGCGACCCGCTGCCGGCCAGC
>NZ_JBEGDJ010000119.1:0-516 GCF_040191335.1 Nocardioides sp. YIM 152588
CGAGGCGGTCGCGGTCCTGCTCGCCGGGGTCGCGGCCGGGACGATCAACGCCGCCGTGGGCTCGGGGACTTCGGCATCATCGCCGGGTTCGGGCGCGGCATGCCCGGGCGACCGCCGCCACCGGGGGCGGCCGGACGCGGTCCGCGGCTGTCACCGGCGTCGCCGCCGGGGGCCGGGGCCTGACGACGACCCATGCCCTGCGACGAGGCGAACGGGTTGTTGCCCGGGCGCGGGGTGCCGCCGGGCTTGCCGACCGGACGCGGCGCGGGCGCCTTGGGCGTCGGGGGCTTGGGCGCACCCGGCTTGGGCGCGCCGGCGCCACCCTCGGGGCGACCGGACGGCTTCGGGGCCGCCGGACGGGAGGCCGGCTTGGCCGCGGGCTTCGCGGCGGCGGCCAGGGTCTCCGGGGTCTTGGGACGCGCCGGGCCGGGCTTCGCCGCGGCGGGGCCGGGCTTGGGCGCGGACTTCTTCGGCGCGGCCGGGGCGGGGGCCTCGGCAGCCGGCGCCGGAGCAGCC